>NZ_JBEOWS010000114.1:0-25253 GCF_040296125.1 Streptomyces sp. NPDC002265
GCCGCCGCGCCCGCGGCGGCCGCCGCCTGCACCCCGACCCAGGTGGTGGGCAACGGCGGCTTCGAGAGCGGCACTTCGTCCTGGACCCAGTCCTCGACCACCGTGATCACCAGCCGCACCGGCCAGAGCGCCCACGGCGGGACCGCCTTCGCCTGGCTGGACGGCGTCGGCAGCACCCACACCGACACGCTCTCGCAGAGCGTCACCATCCCCTCCGGGTGCAGCAGCGCCAGCCTCACCTTCTGGCTGCACATCGACACGGCGGAGACCACCTCGTCGACGGCCTACGACAAGCTGACGGCGAAGATCGGCAGCACCACACTGGCGACGTACTCGAACCTGAACAAGGCCACCGGCTACGCCCAGAAGACCTTCGACGTCTCGGCGTTCGCGGGCCAGACCGTCACGCTCGCCTTCACCGGCACGGAGGACTCCAGCCTCCAGACGAGCTTCGTCCTCGACGACATCGCCCTCAACACCTCCGGTGACACGAGTCCACCGGCCGATTCCACCCGTACCCCCGCCGCCCCCGCGTACACCGTCAACCTGACCAGCAACACCAGCGGCACCGGCTGGACCGGCCACGAGAGCGTGACCTTCACCAACGCCTCCGCCACCGCACTCAGCGAGGTATACCTGAGGCTGTGGGACAACTACCACGGCACCTGCTCCGCGATGCCCATCGTCGTGAGCAACGTCAGCGGCGGCACCGCCGGTTCGCTCTCGGTCGCCTGCACGGCCCTCCAGATCAGCCTGGCCTCGCCGCTGGCACAGGGCCAGAGCGCGACGGTCGGCTTCGACCTGGCCATCACCGTACCCAGCGGCGCCGACCGCTTCGGCTACGACGGGGCCTTCGTCAACATCGGCAACGCCCTGCCCGTCCTCGCGGTCAAGGACGGCGCCGGCTGGCACCTGGACCCGTACACCAACAACGGCGAGTCGTTCTACTCCCTGGCCGCCGACTTCAAGGTGACCCTCGACCACCCGACGAGCCTCCTCGTCCCGGCCACCGGCACCTCCGTCGACACCGCCGGTTCCAGCGGCCGTACGGTCACCACGGCCACGGCCTCCAAGGTCCGCGACTTCGCCTGGGCCGCCGGGCCGTTCACCAAGATCTCCGGCACCTCCACCGCCGGCACCGCGATCAACATCTACTCCGTGACGGGCATCAGCTCCTCCAGCCAGCAGTCGATGCTCTCCACCGCCAAGTCCGCGGTGGACGCCCACGCCGCCCGCTTCGGCGCGTACCCGTACGGCGAGCTGGACGCGGTGATCGACAACAACTACTGGTTCGGCGGCATGGAGTACCCCGGGTTCGTCCTCGACCTGGTCAGCACCACCGCGCTCACCCACGAGATCGGTCACCAGTGGTTCTACGGGATCGTCGGCGACGACGAGTACAACAGCCCCTGGCTCGACGAGGCGTTCACCGACTACGCCACCGACCTGGCGCAGGGCAAGACCGGGACCAGCTGCTGGAGCAGCGTCTCGTGGGCCTCGTCGGCGGAGAAGATCACCAACTCGATGGCCTACTGGGACGCCCACTCCTCCCGGTACTCCACCGTCGTCTACGGCTACGGCAAGTGCGCCCTGCACGACCTGCGCCGTCAGCTCGGTGACACCGTGATGGCCAACCTGCTGAAGAGCTACGCCGCTTCGCACTGGTACGGCGTCTCGACCACGGCCGAGTTCAAGGCGGCGGCCCAGGCGGTCACCACCACGGACCTGACCTCCTTCTGGAGCACGCACCGCATCGACGGCTGAGCGGACACCCGCCTGCCGCACACCGGCCGTCAGGCCGCCGCCCCCGGTGTCCCGGGCGCGGCGGCCGTACGGGCCGGTCCCGCGGTGCCCCTGCCCGTGTTCGCGTCGAAGGCGCTGATGACGAAGGTGACACTGATCAGCAGCGCCCAGGAAGCCCACTTGGACACCGAGACCGGCTCCCAGCCGTGCGCCTGGTACGGATACGTCCAGGCCCCCAGGTAGGTGGCGATGTTCTCGGCCAGCCACAGGAAGAACCCGATCAGGGTGAAGGCCAGCGCCAGCGGCATCCGGTACCGCCGCTCGCCGATCCCGAAGTGCACCCACGCCCCCGCGGACACGGCGAGCAGCAGTGCGCCGAGCGGCCAGCGCAGGTCCGGCAGCCAGTGGTGGCTGAGGAAGTTGCCGTACAGACCGACCGCGAGCACGGCGGTGGCGCGGGCCCGGTAACCGGACATCGTCAGCCGCATCAACCGCCAGGAGCGGCAGACATAGCTGCCGACGGCCGCGTACATGAACCCGCCGTGCAGCGGCACCCCGGCCACCTTGGTCAGCCCGGGTTCCGGATAACTCCACGCCCCCACATGCACCTTGACCAGCTCGAAGGCCAGCCCCAGCAGATGGCAGACCGCCACCACCGCCAACTCCCGCCTGGTCTCCCACCCCAGCAGCAGACCCGCCCCGGTCAGCAGCACCCCGTACGCCAGGAGCAGGTCGTAGCGCGCCACCGGCAGCGGCGGCAGCAGCGTCGAGCCCGCCATCCCGCCCAGCAGCGCGGCGGCGAACACGCAGCAGCGTGTCTGCAGCCAGGCGAACCGCAGCAACTGCCCCACGAACACCCCGGTACCCTCCACGAACCCGCGCATGTTCCTCTAGACACCTGCGACGGCACCGGAGTTGCCGTACGGGCGGCAATAAGTTCGGGTGTCACCCGGCGGGTCGAGGACCGTTGTTCGACATACCACCCGATCCATTGAAAAATCCGGCTTCCTCGCGCGTCGTCCCCGGGCGGGGCATTCCCTTGATCGGATATGCCTCAACTGAGAACGGAGACGTCCGGTGCGAATGACCGACATCCAGCGCTGCGAGGTCCGGCCCGGACGGCTCGTCGAGTGGACGCTCAGCCCCGCCACCGTCGAGGCGGCGGCGGACCTGCCGCACGACACCCGGCCCCCGGCCTACATCCAGGAGTCGCACATCAGGACCGCCCGGACCGTACGGGAGGACGGCCTGTTCGTGCCGACCTGGCTGGGCACGGTCTTCGACATCCCCGGGCAGGTCGACCTCGACGTGCTCCAGGAGGCGCTGCGCACCTGGACGGTGCGGCACGAGACGCTGCGCAGCGGATTCCGCTGGGACGGCGACGAGATGCGCCGGTTCACGCTCGACGCCGGTGACGTGTTCCTGCGGCGTGCGGTCGTCGGCGACTTCCCCGAGGCGGCGGAACTCGTCCAGCACCTGCAGGACCGCTTCGACGTCGCCGCCGACGCCCTCGGCTGGCCCAACTTCCTGTACACGGCGATCGTCCGGGACGACGGCGCGACCGTGCACATGGTCTTCGACCACAGCAACGTCGACGGCTACTCCCTGCAACGCATCCCCGCCGAGATCCACGAGCTGTACGCGGCGGGGGCGCAGGGCCGGGCCGTCGAGGAGACGCCGGTCAGCAGCTACGTCGACTTCTGCGAGATCGAGCGGGCGGACGCCGACCTGATCGACGACACCCACGCCATCGTCGTGCGCTGGCGGGAGTTCATCGACCGCTGCGACGGGAAGCTGCCGGACTTCCCCGTCGACCTCGGCCTCGAACCCGGCGGCGCACTGCCCACCCAGAAGCTGATGCGCGAGAAGCTCGTGGACGCGGACGCCGCGGCCGCGTTCGAGGCGTACTGCCGCCCCCACGGCGGAAGCCTGGTCGGCGTCCTGGCCGCCACCGGCCTGCTCGTGCACGAGATCGGCGGACAGTCCGTCTACCGCACGGTCGTGCCCTTCCACACCCGGGTGAAGTCGCAGTGGTCCGACTCCGTCGGCTGGTACGTCGGCGGCGCACCCATCGAGGTCTCCCTCGCGCAGGCCCCGGACTTCGCGGCCGCGCTGCGGACCGTACGCGCCGAACTCCAGGCCAACAGGTCGCTGGCGCGCATCCCGCTCGCCCGTGTACTGCGCCTGCTCGGCGCCGACTTCCGCCCGACGTCGCCCGACCTGTACTCGATCGTCTCCTACCTCGACGCCCGCGGTATCCCCGGAGCCGCCCGCTGGGCCGAACTGAACGCGTACGCGCTGCTGCGGGTGTCCTACGGCGACCAGGTGTGCGTCTGGGTCAACCGGATGCACGAGGGACTGTGGCTCGCGAGCCGCTACCCGGACACCGACATCGCGTCGAAGAACATGCGGCTGTACGTCGAGCGGCTGCGGGACGTGATCCTGTCGGTCGCCCGTGGCATCCCGGTGCCCCGGACCGGAGGGGGCGCCGTCGGTGCGTCCGTCCGCCCGCGGGAAAAGGAGCTGACAGGCGGCGGCGAGGGACGCTAGCGTCCGCGTGATGACTACTACCGACAGATCGGGGGTCCTGTCCGCGCAAGGTGAGTGCTGATGCTCACTCGAACCGCGTACGGGGACACCCGCCTCTCCCTCTGGCAGCGCGTGCGCGAGTTCGCCGTGCCGCCCTCGATGATCGAGACCGCCACCGCCCGCCGTCGTACCGGCGACTGGGCGGGCGCCTGCGCCGCCGCAGGTGTCGACGTCGACCTCGACCTGCGGCGTGCGGCACGGACGTACGGCCGGGAGCCGGCGGCCCGGCTCCGGGCCGACCTGCGCCGGCTGGCTCCCGACCTGCTGCGCTGGCACATGCCGAGGATCGCCCCCGACGGACTGCTGCGACCGGGCCTGACCATCGCCCTGGCCAGGTACGACACCGCCGGGGACGAGGTCGTACGCCCGCTGTTCCTGGTGGTCCGGACCCCACCCGCCTGGGCGGACGCCGGCCAGCGGATCAGCCTCGCCCTGTGGGACGGCTCCCGGGACGACGCCGCCGCACGCCGTCACCCGCACCCCCGCCCCGACCGGCGGTTCCGGCTCGACCTGCACCGCCATCTGTGGGACGCGAGCCGGACCGGCGAACTGCGCACCCGCTCCGGGGCGGACCGGTCACCGGGCGACGGCGGCCCCGCGGCGGACCCCGGACCATGGGAGAACGTGCCGCCGGGATACGGCTGTGCCGTCGGCCGATGGGCGGCCGAGGCGGCCGTGCTGCTCGGCGCCGAGGGGCGGGACAGCGGTGACGTCACCGTCCGGCTGGACGCCCGGCACCGGCTGAACCTGCACCTCCCGGCGGACCGGGACGGTCTCGGACCACGGACCGTGCGGATCACGGCGGCCACCGCGGGCGGCGGCGCCCGGACACGGCCGCTGCTTCCCGACGCGGCGACCTGGGTCCCGCCCGACCTGGAACTGCTGCGCACCGGCCGCATCACGGCCGACCGGCTGCACCCGCTGGTCGCCTCGGCCCTGGCCCCCGGTCACCCGCCGGCCCCGGCCCGCCTCCCCGACCCGGCAGGGCGGCCCCGACCGGTGGAATGCCGGGGAGCCCGGCACCGTATCGGCCTGGTCGACGGCGTGCTGACCCCGCTCGACCACGACCCCGGCGAGGTCCGCCGGGAGTTGCTCCTGGCCGAGCTCACCGGCACCCCGCTGCCCTGCCTCCAGGTCATCGACGAGGCGCACCGACGTCCGGAGTGCCTCGCCGACATCCGTGAACGCATCGGCCACGGTGACATGGCGGGTGCGCTCGCCGTCGTCGAGGGGCTGCTGGGCCCGGCCGCACTGCTGCGCGACGGTGCGCTGCGGGACGAACTGGAGGCGGCCGCGCAGCGACGGATCGTCCACGGCCTGTTCCGCTCGGGCCTGTTCGGACCCGGCCCCGACCGTCTTCTCCCGGGACCCCGCCGCCCCGCCGCCCACCGCTCCCGCCCGCGGCACACGACCGCCCGCTGAGCCGTCCGCCGGTCCGCCGGTCCGCGGGATCTCCCGCGCGCCCGCAGCCACGCCATGCCCCGACGAACCCGAAGGTGACCCGACATGCCCCTGTGCGACGAGACCCAAGACACCCAAGACGCCCAAGACGCCCAAGACACCCACGCCTCCGCGCTCGACGTCGCGGGCGAGCTGCTGACCCTGCTGCGTGACACCGCCACCGAACCGCGCCCCGACGACCAACTGGAGGCCCTCGCCCTGGCGGTGAGCGCCGACCTGCCCGTGCTGCTGTGGGGAGAGCCGGGGATCGGCAAGACCGCCGCCCTGACCCAGCTCGCCGAGAACCTGGACCTGCCGCTGACCACGGTGATCGCCAGCGTGCACGAGCCGTCCGACTTCTCCGGGCTGCCCGTGGTGGGCGAGGACCCCGCCCGGCACGGTGTCCCGATGGCTCCACCGGACTGGGCGGTGCGACTGGTACGGGCCGGGCGCGGGCTGCTGTTCCTGGACGAGCTGTCCACCGCGCCGCCGGCCGTCCAGGCCGCCCTGCTGCGCCTGGTGCTCGAACGACGGATCGGTGCCCTGCAACTCCCGCCCGGAGTGCGGATCGTGGCCGCCGCCAACCCGCGGTCCTCGGCGGCCGACGGCTGGGAGCTGAGCCCGCCCCTGGCCAACCGGTTCGTCCACCTCCAGTGGACCCACGACCACGAGGTCGTCGTGCGCGGTCTCGGCGGGACCTGGCCCCGGGCCACCTTGCCCAGGCTCGACCCCCGGCGGCTGCCGCAGGCCGTCGACCACGCCCGCCGCGCGGTGTGCGGACTGCTCGCCGCCCGGCCCGCACTCGTGCACCGGCTGCCCGCCGACGAGGCCCGTCGCGGCGGTGCCTGGCCGTCCCCGCGGAGCTGGGACGCGACACTGCGCCTGATCGCCTTCGCGACCGCGGCGGGCTCCTCCCGGGACGTGCTCTCCCTGCTGGTCAGGGGCACCGTGGGGGACGGGCCGGGACTGGAGCTGCTGGCGAGCCTGGACCGGATGGACCTGCCGGACCCCGAGGACCTGCTCGCCGACCCCGAGGCCGCCGCCCTGCCCGAGCGGGGCGACCTCCGCCAGGCCGTACTGGACGGGGTGGTGGCGGCGGTCCGGGCGCGTCCCGAGAAGGCCCGCTGGGACGCGGCATGGACGCTGCTGGTCCGCGCCCTGGAGACCGGGGCGCCGGACCTGGTCGTCGTACCCGCGACCACCCTCGCCACCCTGCGCCGGGCGGACTGGGACGTACCGGAGGCGATCGAGCGGCTCGCCGGAGCGGTGGCCCTGTCCCGGCGGGCGGACCGCACGGCGGCCCGGGTCGCGGCGAAGGCGGGCCGATGACCCCGTACCCGGCCGTGGAACTGGACCGCGACAAGCTCTTCGCCGCCCGGCTGAACGCCGCACGCGCCCGGCCCTACCTGGCGACGGCGCTCTTCGCCCTGCACTCCGTCGCGTCGCGGTCCGTCCCGACGATGGCCGTCGACCGGTACTGGCGGTGCTACGTCTCACCGGGGTTCGTCGCCCGCACCTCCGTGGAGGAACTGGCCGCGGTGTGGGTGCACGAGGTGTCGCACCTCCTGCGCGACCACCACGGGCGCAGCGACCGGTTCGCGCGCGAGAAGGGGCTGACCGGTCCCGCGGAACGGCTGCGGATGAACATCGCCGCGGACTGCGAGATCAACGACGACGCCTTCGGCGACGGTCTGGTCCAGCCCGGGGGCGCCGTCACCCCCGAGTTCCTGAACCTGCCCGCGGGACAGCTCATGGAGGAGTACCTGGGCCTGTTCCGGCTCGGGCCGCACACCCAGAGCCTGGCCTGGCTGGACTGCGGCAGCGGCGCCGACGGGCTGGACCGGGCGTGGGACCTCGGCCCGGACGGCGCCCACGGGCTCAGCGACCAGGAACGGGACGCGGTCCGCTTCAGGGTGGCGCAGGGCATCAACGGCCGGCCGGGGAACGCCCCGAAGGGCTGGCGGCGGTGGGCGGAGGAGGTGTTCCATCCGCCGCAGCCGTGGCGGGAGCTGCTGGGAGCGGCCGTCCGTTCGGCGGCCTCAGGCTCCGGCGCGGGCGACGACTACAGCTACGGCCGCCCGTCGCGGCGTTCGGCCGGGGTGCCCGGGGTCGTGCTGCCGAGCCTGCGCCGCAGGCCGCCCCGGGTCTGCGTGGTCATCGACACCTCCGGTTCGGTCAGCGACACCGAGCTGGGCAGCGCGCTGCTGGAGGTCGCCGCGATCGTCCGCGCGGTGGGCGGCCGCCGGGACCTGGTCACCGTCCTGCCGTGCGACGCGGCCGCCCAGGTGGTACTCCCGCTGTGCCGGGCCGAGGGCATCCCGCTGACGGGCGGCGGCGGCACGGACCTGCGTACCGGGTTCGCCACGGCGCTGCGGCGCGGTGCCCGGCCGGACGTGATCGTGGTGCTGACCGACGGTCAGACGCCCTGGCCGGACGAACGGCCCCCGTGCCGGACGGTGGTGGGTCTCTTCCCGCGGCACGGGGGATCGTCGTGGAGCGAGGACCACTCGGGCCGCAGACGCGGCTCGCCGCCCGCATGGGCGCGGACCGTGGTCATCGGCCCGGCCTCCGGCGCCCGATGACGCGTCACGAGCGGATGCCGTCGCAGGTGATCCGCAGATGACGCGGGCCGCGCAGGACCGCGTTCTGCCGGTACGGGGGCGGGTCCTCGAGCAGCCGCGGGTTCTCCAGCCGGCGGGCCAGTGCGCTCAGGGCGAGCTGCGCCTCTAGGCGGGCCAGGGGCGCACCGAAGCACGCGTGGATGCCGCTGCCGAAGCCCAGGTGCTGGATGTCCCCGCGGTCCGGGTCGAACCGGTCCGGATGCTCGAAGCGCTCCGGGTCGCGGTTGCCCGCCGCCAGCACCAGCCACACCGACGCGCCCTTGGGGATGGTGATGCCACGGACCTCGATGTCGGCGAGCGTGGTGCGCTGCGGCACGAGCTGCACCGGCGGCTCGAAGCGCAGCAGTTCCTCGACGATGTCGACCGACAGCTTCGGATCCTCGCGCAGCCGCCCGAGGATCTCGGGGTTGCGCAGCAGCGTCAGCATTCCGTTGGTGATGAGGTTGACCGTGGTCTCATGACCGGCGATCAGCAGCAGCGCGGCGGTGCTCAGCAGCTCCATCGTCGTCATGGCGCCGTCGGGCCCCTGCGAGGTCGCCAGCTCCGAGAGCATGTCGTTGCCGGGGTTCTTGCGGCGTTCCTCGACCAGCCCGGCCAGGTACATGCCCAGCTCGGTGCGGGCGTTGTGCGTGACCTTCAGCCGTTCGGCGGGGTCGGGGGCGTCCGGGTCGGGGTCCAGACCGGCGGCGATGGTGTCCGCCCAGCCGTGGAAGCGCGCCTCGTCCTCGCGCGGCACGCCCAGCAGCCGGCAGATCACGATCACCGGGAACGGGTACGAGAACTGGTCGACCAGGTCGATGCGTTCCGGGTCCCCGATGCCGTCGACGAGACCGGAGACGATCTCCTCCAGCTCGCGGTGCATGTCGTTGACGCGGGTCGGGCAGTGCGGCGGCCCGAACGAACGGTTCGTCATCCGCCGCAGCCGGTCGTGCTCCGGGGGATCGAGCCGCAGGAAGCTCGGCGGCAGCGCCGACTCCTCCTGCGCGTCGGCGCCGAGCGGGTTGCTCGACGTCCCCGACAGGTTGCGCGCGTCGGAGCTGATCCGCGGATCGTGCAGCAGGCTGCGGATGTCGTAGTACGAGCTGAGCACGAAGGGGCCGTCCCCGCGCTGGTACACGGGCGTCTTGCGCAGCTCCGCGTACAGCGGGTACGGATCGGCACGATGGGAGTAGTCCAGGATCTGGCGCAGGATGTCTTGCGTCATGAGGTGTCCTCGGGGGCGTCGGATCAGTGCCTGGCGGGGGTGAACGTCATCCGCCGGTCCGCGGGCGAGTACCCGCTCAGGGTGACGGTCGGACCGTGCGAGGGCACCGACGGGTCGGGGAAGTCCGCGGGCAGCGGGTGATCGCCCTCCGGGCGACGGTCCACCGTGGGGAACGGGGGCGGGAACGGCGCCGTGGTCTCGATGAGCTGCTCGTAGAACGGCAGCCACCGCGACTGGTCGAAGGTGACGGCGCCGATGACGCGCCCCTGGTAGCCGTACACACCGGTGAACCTGCGCTCTTCCCGGGAACCCTGGGCGATGAGGATCTCCGTGCCCATCGACGGAACTCCGACCGACTTGATGTTGACCCCGAACTGCGAGGACCAGAAGGCCGGCACCCACATGTGCGGACGGCGGTCCACGCTCTCGCTCAGCATGTTGTGCGCCGCGGTCTCGGCCTGGGCCACCGCGTTGCCCCAGTGCTCCAGGGACAGGAACTGGTAGCCGAACAGCGCGTGCGGGGAGCGTGCGACATCGCCGGCCACATAGATGTCGTCGGTGACGATGCCCCGGATGTCGAAGGCCCGGCAGCCCGCGTCACAGGCGATGCCCCGGGGGCCCGCGCCGAGTCCGGAGCCGAGGAGCCACTCGGTGTTGCGCGTGGCGCCGAGCGACACGACCACCACGTCGGCGTCGAGGCTGCTCCCGTCGGACAGCTGGGCGGAACGCACATGCCCGGAGGAGTCGCCCTCCAGCGCGGTCACCATGACGCCGGTGCGCAGATCGACGCCGGCCTCGCGGTGCATCTTGGCCGCGACCTCGCCGACGACCCCGCCGAGCGCGCCGACCAGCGGTGCGGCGCCCCGCTCGGCGACCGTGACCGACAGTCCGCGTTCCCGGCAGGCGGAGGCGATCTCGGAGCCGGTGAACCCGGCGCCGATGACCAGCACCCGGCGCGGACTCTGGGCGAGCGCGCGCTCCAGCGCGACGGCGTCGTCGCGGGTGCGCAGGACGAACACCCCGTCGAGCTCGGCCTCGCTCTCCTGGGGCCAGGGCCTGGCCCGTACCCCGGTGGCGATGAGCAGCCGGTCGTACTCCACCTCGTCGCCGTCGGCCAGCCGTACCCGCCGGGCCGCCATGTCGAGGCCGGCGGCCGCGACCCCGAGGCGCCACTCGGCGTCGATCGCCCGGTGCCGGGGGAGCGCGGTGTGGTCCGCCGTGGCCCGGCCCAGCAGGACCTGCTTGGACAACGGGGGGCGGTCGTAAGGTTCGTAGGGCTCGTCCCCGATCATCGTCAAGGAGCCGGTGAAGCCCTCCGCGCGCAGTGTCTCCGCGCCCCGCAGCCCCGCGAGCGAGGCGCCGACCACGACGATGCGCCCTTCGCGCTTGAGCTGGTCGAGGTACTTGTCACTGCTCACAGGTCGCCTCCTGAGGGGGGTGCGGAAGTGCCGTCCGTGCCGTCCAGCCCCTCCACGAAGATGGCCTGTACCGGGCAGGCGGCCACGGCGCGCGCGACCTCGTCGCGCCGGGACGCGTCGGCCTGCGGGTCGTAGAGCAGCGACTCCTCGCCGTGCATGGCGAAGACGTCGGGTGCGAGGAACGCGCACTGCGCGTATCCCTGGCAGCGGTTGAGATCGACGACAAGTCTCACCGAGGTCAGCCCTTCCGTGGCCCCCTGCACGCCCCCACGCCCTCAGCTTGGACCGGCGCACGCGGTGCCGCGCGGCGAGGCGTGCCGAGCGGATGACGGGCTCAGCGCGCCCTCCCGGAGCGTGGCGGCCGGCGCAGACCGACGCGCAGCAGGTGGATGCTGACCACCAGCGCCCAGAGCGGGAAGAGCAGTTCGGACCAGGGCAATGCGGAGCTCACGAGGAGCAGGATCAGCCCGACGACGTAGCCGAAGAGGGCGAGCGGGCGCGGAAAGACCTGGAGGCGGTGCCCGATGGTCGACGTGGTGAGCACGAACACGGACGCCATCCGCAGCGCGTACGTCGTCATCAACGTGTACGCGAAATCGCGGCCGAACGTCGAGGGGCCCTCGTTGAGCACGGTCCCCGCCGCCGCACCGGCGCCGAACGTGGTGGCGACGAACACCAGACCGCTGCCCAGGAACACGGTGGCGACGAACCGGTCCTCGGCCTCGCCCACCTGTGCGCGCAGCGCGCCCATGAACCACAGGAAGAAGATTCCCGCGAACGGGACGATCTCCAGCGCGGCCCGCACCGCCCAGCGCATGTTCGGGGCGACGACGGCGGTGGCGCCACCGCCCGCGGGTATCGCGATCCGCACCAGGACGATCGCCGCCGCCAGCAGCACCGCGAACACGGTCCCGGCCACACCGGCCGCGCGCGGTGTCTGCAGCCGCTCGTCCTCCGAGGCCATGGACGCTCGCTCTCTGTGCGGCTCTTCGGCTTTCCCCCTCCAGGTCCAGCAGGCAGGTCCGGGTGCGCCCGCGCCACCGGGGACACCCGCGAGGGTGACGTCGGGCCGATCGGCGGGGCGGGTCCCCGCGCGCGGTGGACAATGGGTGTCCGGCAGGTGCTCGACAGGCGTCCGGAAGGCGCCCGCGGAATGTCCGGGAGGTCGTCGGGCGGGGTGTCCGGGAGGGCGCCGGGGAAGTCCTTCGGCCGCGCGTTCGGCGGGCGCCGACGGGTTCCCGCGCAACGCCGCTGCACCCGAAGGGCCTTACCCACTGGTGACGGGCGCTTTCGCCGTGTAGCGTCGTCGTCAGATGTCGTGGTTCGCCGTACGCGCCCGCACTGTCGTGCGGGCGCTTTGCTGTGCAGTGCCCGAGGACCAGGACGACCACCTCCGGGTTCGCGCGGTGCGAACCCGTCACCGATTGAGAGGCACCGGCATGGCCAGCGGAACCGTCAAGTGGTTCAACTCTGAAAAGGGCTTCGGCTTCATCGCGCAGGACGGCGGCGGTCCCGACGTCTTCGCGCACTACTCCAACATCAACGCCAGCGGCTTCCGCGAGCTCCAGGAAGGCCAGGCGGTGACCTTCGACATCACCCAGGGCCAGAAGGGCCCGCAGGCGGAGAACATCACCCCCGCCTGATCCGGTGAGACCCACCCGCTCGTCGGCCGCACGGCCGGCGGGCGGGTACTCGCGTCGCCGGCCAGTCAGCCGATGAAATCGGCGACCATGGCGGCGAACTCGTCCGGCGTGGACAGCCGGACGCCCAGGTCCTCGGCCTTGGCCCGCTTGGCACCGGCGCCCTCGCCGGCGACCACCAGCGTGGTCTTCTTCGAGACACTGGACGAGGACCGGCCGCCCGCCCGTTCGATCAGCTCGTTCATCTGGTTGCGGCTCAGTTTCTCCAGCGGGCCCGTCATCGCGCCCGTGACCACCACGGTCATCCCCGACAGCGGTCCGCCCTGCGGTTCCTGCGCGGTGTCGTCAGCGTCGCCGCCCTCGGCACCGGCAGCCGGCGCGGGGGTGGCACCGGGCTCGGTCATGTTCACCCCGGCCGCCACGAGTCTGTCGATGAGCGGGCCGAGTTCGGCCAGTTCCGCGACGATGGACGGGGCCTTCTCGGTACCGATGCCCTCGACCTGCTGCATCCGCGCCGCGTCGGCGGCCCGTATCTCGTCCATCGTGGCGAAGTACCTGGCGATGCGGCGCGACATGGAACGGCCCGTGCCGCGCACGCCGAGCGCGCACAGCACCCTCGACAACGGCCGGCCCTTGGCGGTCTCGATCGCGGCGAGCAGGTTGTCGCTGCTGGTGGCACCCATCCGGTCCAGCCCGAGCAGTTGCTCACGGGTGAGGGCGAACAGGTCGGCGAGATCGCCGACCAGGCCCGCCTCGACGAGCTGCACGACCCGGGTGCCGCCGAGCCCCTCGATGTCGAGCTGGTCGCGCCCCGCGGCGTAGGCGAGGGAGGCGACCAGGTGGCAGTTGCGGCCCTGCTCGCAGCGCCAGCGTTCCTGGCTGGTGTCGATGGCGGAGCCGCAGCGGGGGCAGACCGCGGGGAACTCGATCGCCCGCTCCTCACCGGTGCGCAGATGGGCCACCGGGGCTTCGATGCGGGGGATGACGTCACCGGCCCGGTGCACCATGACATGGTCGCCCAGCCGCAGGTCGCGGCGGGTGATGTCGGCCGGGTTGTGCAGGGTGGCGTAGGTGATGGTGGACCCCTCGATCTCCACCGGCTCCAGCACACCGCGCGGGGCGATGATGCCGGTCCGCCCGACGTTCCACTCCACCTCCAGCAGCCGGGTGATCTTCTCCACGGCGGGCAGCTTGTACGCGATCGCCCAGCGCGGCGCCCGTGAACCCGATCCGGCGGCCTGCTGATCGGCCGCCAGGTCCGCCTTGACGACGATGCCGTCGATCCCGAACGGCAGCTCGGCACGGAGCGCCGCTATCCGCGCCACCCGGGCCAGCACCTGTTCGGCGGTGTCGGCGACCACACCGGGCACCTCGGTCGCCGCGGTCGTGTGCACCCCCAGCCCGGCGGCCAGGGCCATCAGGTCGCTGTGGGCGAGTTCGCCCAGCCGCACGGCGAGTTCGGTGTCCGTCTCGGGCCGGGGCAGCAGTCCGTAGCCGAAGAACGTCATCGGCACGGTGTAGGCGCGCTCCTTCGCCCGCAGGGTGCCCGCCGCAGCGTTGCGCGGGTTGGCGAACGGCTGCCCGCCGTGCGCGGTGCGCACCTCGTTGGCGTGCTCGAACTGGGCGACCGTCATCAGCACTTCGCCGCGCACCTCGACCGTGACCGGTTCGGCCAGCGTCCGCGGCAGGCCCTCGATCGTGCCGATCGCATGCGAGACGTCCTCCCCGGCCGTCCCGTCACCGCGGGTGATCAGTCTGCTCAGCCGGCCCTCGGTGTAGCGGGCGGCGACGGCGAGTCCGTCCAGCTTCGGCTCGACGCTGAACCGGGTGACCTCACGCCCGAGACGCCGGCCCAGGGAGGCGGCCCAGCCGGTGAACTCCTCGGCGGAGAACACGTTGTCCAGACTGAGCATCGCGACCGTGTGCGGGACGTCGCCCTCGGCGGCGCCGCCCGCCACCTTGCCCGTCGGCGAGTCGGGCCGCACCTCGTCCGGGTGCGCGGCCTCCCAGGCGGCGATCCCGCGGACCAGGCGGTCGTAGGCGTCGTCGTCGAGTGAAGAGGTGCCGCTCGCGTAGTAGGCGGCCGCGGCTTCCACGGCGTCCTCGACCGCCCGCGCGTAGGCGGCGGCATCCATGATCACTGCAACTGGTGTCGTCATGACCTGCATCTTGCCTCCCCCCACTGACAACGGGCCCCCGCGAGGACCCGGACGGACGGGGGAGGCCCGGGACAGGCGGCTGACCGTCCGGCCGGCCGTCCGGGACCGTCCGGGACCGTCCGGGAGCGGAACCCGGACGGAACGAGGTGCGGGCCGCCCCGGCCCGGCCACCGGTGCCGGTCCGTCAGGTGCGGTACCCGAGGACGGTCATCATCCCGGACTCGGAGTGGTACTGGTTGTGACAGTGCAGCATCCACAGACCCGGATTGTCGGCGTCGAACTCCACCACCAGCTTGCGGTGCGGGAGCACGTACGCGGTGTCCTTGCGGGCCCCGGCCGCGTCGAGCCCGGTCATGGCGAAGGTGTGGCCGTGAAGATGGAGCGGATGCCACATGCTGGTGGAGTTGATGAGGCTCAGCCGAATCCTTTCGCCTTGGCGGATCGGGTGCCGCTGCTCCACCGAGTAGGCCCGGTGGTCGAAACTCCAGTCGAAGTCCCGCATGTTGCCGGTCAGCTTGATGCGGATCTGGCGGTCCGGCGCCCGCTCCGGCAGCGCCACCGATTCCTGCGGCCTGAGGCGCCGGGCAAGTACGAGCCGCCCGTCCAGCTCGTCGGGGAACACCGAGGGCGAAGGCAGCGTCCGACTCTTGTCGGTACGCAGCACCGCCAGCGCCTGCGCCTGCTTGCCCTCGGCCAGCGCGACCAGCGGGAACACCCCGTCCTTGGCGGTGACGAGCACGTCGTAGCGCTCGGCCATGCCCAGCATCAGCGCGTCGGTCTTCCGGTGCTCGACCGGGTAGCCGTCGGTGTGCGTCACCGTCATCTCGTGGCCGCCCAGCGCCACCCGGAAGGCCGTGTCGCCGCTGGCGTTGATGATGCGCAGCCGGATGCGGTCCTTGGCGCGGGCCTTGAAGACCGTGGGCGCCTGCGGACGGCGGCCGTTGACCAGGTAGTACGGGTAGGCGACGTTGCCGCCCTCGCTGCGCAGCAGATGGCTGCGGGAGCCGTGCAGCACCCGGGAGGGCCCGGCCGGCTTGCTGTCGTCCATGCCGTGCCCGTGCGACGCGCCCCCGCTCTTGCCGGTGCCCATGTCCATGTCCATCGCCGGGCCCCTGCCGTGGCGCAGCTGGGCCAGCACGCCGTCCGGGGTGGAGCCGTCCACCCCGTCCAGCCAGTCGTCCAGGACGACGACCCACTCCTTGTCGTAGACCAGCGGCTCCCTGGGGTCCTCCACGATGAACGGGGCGTACAGGCCCCGGTCGAGCTGCATGCCCGAGTGGGAGTGGATCCAGTACGTACCGGGGTGATCGGCCACGAAACGGTAGGTGAAGTCCGCGCCGGGAGCGATGGCGTTCTGGGTCAGATCGGGCACACCGTCCATGTCGCAGCGCATGCGCACACCGTGCGAGTGCAGCGTCGTCGCCGCGGGCAGGTGGTTGGCGAGGGTGAGGTCGAGGGTGTCGCCCGCGGTGATCCGGACCTCCTTGCCGGGCAGCGAATCGCCGTACGCCCAGGACCTGACGGTCCGCCCGCCCAGATCCAGGGAGGTCTGGGTGGCGGTGAGCCGGAACCGGCGGAGGGGCCCGGACCCGCGTCTGTGCTCGGCGGCGACGACCTCGGGCCCCGAGGGGTCGACATACCCCTTGGGCCCCTTGGGGACGAACCGGGTGCCGCCGGGGCCGGAACCGGCACCGCCGGGGCCGGAGCCCGGGCCGCGTCCGGGACCGGAGGCCGGGGGCGAGTCCGACCCGGAGCATCCGGTCAGAAGTCCTGAGCCGGCCGCAACGACCGAGGCACCGAGCAAGGCGCGCCGCGTATAAGTGTGCATGAACGTATAACACACCTCTTGGGGCGATTTGCGTGAGAACTGAAGCGGCGCGTCGGGTGAATCGCAGGCTCGCCACTCTGATCGCCGCCCGCGTGACGAGCCCCGGCCGGTACGCGCGGAGGGGGCCGCTCCGGTGCGGAGCGGCCCCCTCCGGCCGTGGGCCGGGCGGGTCAGACGCGGCCCGCCTTGGCCGGATCGCGTTCCACGACGGGGCCGAGGACGCCGTCGACGGCCTCCATGAGGTCGGCGTCCAGCTTGATGCCCGCCGCCTTCACGTTCTCCGTGACCTGCTCGGGCCGCGAGGCACCGATGATGGCGGCGGAGACGTTGGGGTTCTGGAGGACCCAGGCCACGGCCAGCTGGGCCAGGGACAGCCCGGCCTGATCGGCGAGCGGCCTGAGCCGCTGGACGCGCTCCAGCACCTCGTCCTGGAGGAACCGGCCGACGAACGTCGCGCCGCCCTTGTCGTCCGTGGCACGGCTGCCCTCAGGCAGCGGGGCGCCGGGCGCGTACTTGCCGGTCAGGACGCCCTGCGCGATGGGCGACCAGACGATCTGGCCCAGACCCAGCTCCTCGCAGGTCGGCACGATCTCGTCCTCGATCACCCGCCACAGCATCGAGTACTGCGGCTGGCTGGAGACCAGCGGGAAGTGCAGCTCCCGGGCGAGCGCGTGGCCTTCGCGGATCTGGTCGGCCGTCCACTCCGAGACACCGATGTACAGGGCCCTGCCGGAGTGGACCACGTCGGCGAACGCCTCCATGGTCTCCTCCAGCGGGACGGAGGCGTCGTAGCGGTGCGCCTGGTACAGATCGACGTAGTCGGTCTGGAGCCGGCGCAGCGAGTTGTCGATCGACTCCATGATGTGCTTGCGGCCCAGGCCGCGGTCGTTGGCGCCGGGACCGGTCGGGAAGTAGACCTTGGTGAAGATCTCCAGCCCCTCCCGCCGCTCGTCCTTCAACGCCCTGCCGAGGACGGATTCGGCGCGGGTCTGGGCGTAGACGTCGGCGGTGTCGAAGGTGGTGATCCCCGCGTCGAGGGCGGCGCGCACACAGGCGAGCGCCGCGTCCTCCTCGACCTGGGAACCGTGGGTGAGCCAGTTGCCGTAGGCGATCTCGCTGATCATCAGGCCGCTGCGGCCGAGGTGACGGAACTCCATGCCGTGACCCTACTTGCGGACCACGATGTGCGGCTGCCGGGCCGGGCCGAAGCGGTTCAACGGGTATCCGGGGTCGCAAACTTGGCCGGTGCGGTGCGGTGCGGTGCGGTGCGGTGCGGTGCGGTGCGGTGCGGTGCGGTGCGGTGCGGTGCGGTGCGGTGCGGTGCGGTGCGGTGCACGCCGCACGGTGCCGGAGGCCCACCCGCGCCTGACCCGGCAGAGGAAGCCCGCCTCGCCCCCGCGGGCCCGGCCGCCGGACGACGAGGAAGCCCCGGGCCGTCGACCCGGGGCTTCCGCCGGCACGAGTGGCAGGAATCGGGGGCGATACGCCCCACCGTGCAGCTGCCTAACCCATGGTTTTGGCGCCGTCCATGGACTCGCGGATGATGTCGGCGTGGCCGGCGTGCTGAGCGGTCTCGGCGACGATGTGCATCAGCACCCGGCGGGCCGACCATCGACCGCCCGGCTCGGACCACGGGGCCTCCGGCAGCGGTTGTGTGGCGTCCAGGTCGGGCAGGGCGACGACCAGCTCGTCGGTCCGACGGGCCACCTCGGCGTAGTCGGCGAGCACGCCGGCCAGCGTCTCGCCGGGCAGCATCCGGAACTCGTCGGCCCGCCGGGCCCAGTCGGCCTCGGTCAGCGCGGTGAAGTCGGGCATCGCCGACGGGCCTTCCAGGATGAAGCGCACCCAGGTCCGCTCGACCGAAGCGACGTGTTTGATCAGACCGCCCAGGCACAGCTGGCTGGCGGTGGTCCGGCGTCCGGCCTGCTCGTCGGTGAGGTCGCGGGTGGTGAGGCGCAGGAAGCGCCGATGCGTGGCCAGCACCTCAAGCAGGTCGGCACGCTCGCCGGTGGCGGTCGGCTCGTCGGCCGGGCCTTGGGTCGCTGGTTCGTTGACAGTCACGGTCTCGCTCATGGTCGCTGCCTTCCGTGGCTCGTGTTCCGTCGGGCAAGGATGACGCTACGGGTCATAGAGGTCAGTTTCTGACCTAAATCGAGGCGGAGGCGATGAAGGCTCTGGCTCGCTGCCCGGCTTGGACCGACAGTCACTGCTCCGGTTTCCGGGCCCCGCTGCGCAGAAGCGACTTGGGGCGGTGCGGGTAGACCTCCTCGATCCCCGGTACCAGTGCACTGGCCCGCGGATTGCCCACGGCGGTCAGCTGCGACAGCAACTCCGGGCAAGGCGGAGGCGTCGCCGCGACGTCGGCAGTGTGGGCAATCTTCGGTAAACGCGCTGGTGTGTTCCCTGTACCGCCTGTCGTGCGGCCGCCTTCATGAGCGGCGCCGCGGCCCAATGGGCGCGCGCGGGCCTCATGGAGGACGCACGTGATCAAGGAATCGTGAAGGCCATTCACAACACCTTCACATGTGGGTTAGGGTCGTCCTACTTGTCGAGGCCCTGCCATCTGGTGGGCGGGGCCGTCTTTGGGAGATCCATGCGCATGCGCCCACGCGCCGTCCTCGGTGCGTTCTCGGGAGTCCTGGCTCTGTCCGCCCTCAGCGTTCAGACGGCTCACGCGGCGCCCGTCACGGATGTGAAGCACATCGTTGTCAACGGCGGCAAGCCGGTGGTGCTGGGCGTGAGCGGCACCGTGTCGTTCCCGCTCACCATGACCGTGGTGAACGGCACTCACGGTGCGGGCGCGGCCCTGTACCACGGCACGTATCCCGTCGACACCGACGTGTTCGTGGGCAGTTCCCGCAAAGGGTGCGGTGACCATTCCGGCACCTTCACCTGCAAGTTGACGTTCAAGTTCACCACACGGAAGACGGTGAAGAGGAACTCCCAGGCCGGCGCCTGGGGCGTCTATGCCTCCGCGGTGGGCAACGCCAACGCGGAAGTCGCCGACGACAAGGCCTTCCATGTCGTCCGGGCTGCCAAGCTGACCGCCAACGCCGCGCCGCAGGTGAAGAAGGGCCAGACCCTGACCGTCACCGGCAAGCTCACGCGTGCCGACTGGCAGACGGGTGCGTACACCGGCAACGCCCATCAGACCGTCAAGCTGCAGTTCCGCAAGAAGGGTTCCAGCACCTACACCACCGTCAAGACGGTCACCTCCGGCGTAGGCGGCGCGCTCAAGGCGACGACATCCGCGCGGTCCGACGGTTACTGGCGCTGGTCGTTCGCAGGCATGAGCACTACCGGTGCCGCCACCGCGACCGGCGACTACGTCGACGTTCAGTAGGTCCACACCACCCGCCTGCTGCGTGACGCGCGCAACCGCCGACAACGGCTGACTCTCCGAGCCCGGCGTGCTGCGGACCCTGCCGAGATCCCTGCTGCCCGAGCGCCCGGCCCGGCGCTGCTCAATCGTTCCCACGCCTCTCGCCCCCTCTCCGGAGTGCCCGTGTGCCGGCGGCCGCTCACCGGTCACGAGCCAAGCCGCTGGAGCGCACATGCTGCCGACGGTTCCCGAGGCAACTCGCTGAGCTCGTCGTCTGCAATGCCGTGCCCACCGTCGTCGTGGCCCTGCCGCGAGCAGCTTTCCCCCGCTCACCCCTGAATGCCCGCGACCTCTTGAGGAGCAATGCAATGAACATGGACAAGACGTCCGCCGAAGCCCCGACGTACAACGCGGCCCAAGCCGCGCCCGGGCCGGCGCAGGCGCCGGGCTTCGGGCCCGCTCCGGCCGTGCCCGCCGGTGTCACCGGGGCCGTTGCCCCTGTCCTGGCGCCGGGTTACGCCGTGTACGTTGCTCAGACCGTGCCGAAGGAAGTGCGCGTGGGCGCGGGTACGCGTTTCGTCGCCTACTTGCTGAATCTCCTGTTGGTGGTCGTCACCCTGGGCATCGGCTGGCTCGTCTGGGCCATGGTCACCTGGTCCACCGACGCTGCGAACCCGGGTCAGAAGCTCATGGGCCTGAGTGTAGTGAAGAAGGACACCGGTGCCCGGCTGACCTGGGGCGACATGCTTGTGCGCAACTTCCTTCTGGGGGGTGTGGTGTTGGGCTTCCTCAGCGGCATCACGCTGACCATTGTCGCCTGGGTCAATCTGTTCAAGATCTTCGGCAGTGAGAAGCAGACGCTGGTGGACTCCATGGCCGGCACGGTCGTCGTCAGGCGCGCCGCCTGAGTGCCGTCCCCTTGCTGTAGGGCCAGGAGGTACCGATCTGCCGGTACCTCCTGGCCCTAAGCACCGACAGCCGGCTCATTTCCGGAAAATCATCAGCAAGGAGCAAGCGTGCTGGACAGGCGTCAGATTCCCGCATACGCCATGACGGGCGCTGTGAGCTTTGTCCTGGGGGTGGTCATCACGACGCTCGGCAGCACGCACGCGTCTCCGGCACCAAGACCAGCCGTCACTCGAACGGTTACGGCCCCGGGTGAACCAACCCCGAGCCAGCGCCCCGCCGGCACACTTGAGGCGACAGGTGACTGGACTCCACAGGAGTGGGCCAGTGCCTTCAAAGCCTTCACGGCGAAGCACGGAAACGCCCACCAGAAGTCCGCGGTGGCACACGTAGTCAAGATCAAGGGTCTCGACGGGAACGCCGAGGACTGGAATGCACCGGACGACGTGGGCATCTACACGGACATCGACGAAGACAGCGACAACTCTGATTCGCAGGCGCGGCTGATTCTCGACGCGCTCACCGACTGGCAGCAGAGTCGCGACGGCGACTTGAGTGTGGTGGTCTACGCAGTCGGTGGAGGCCTGTTGGAACTGGATTCCATGTGACGCGCCGCGCCGGTTCGACATCGTCACGGGTGAACCGGTGCGACTGACCCGTGAGCAGATCAACAATTCTTCGGTCTGACCCCGGACGAAGTCACGGCATCCCCTCCGTCGAACCGCCCCCGCCTCGCCCTCACTGTGTGACACGTACACGAAGGGAAAACCAGGGTGCGATCCAGCCATGGCGTGCCCGAAGGTGTTCCCCTCTCATAACAGCCGCAACCGGACAACGGTGGGCGTGGCCTTTGGCCGCAGGCGGTACGCACGTCTGCTTGGCGACGGTGCGTTCGGCAGTCAGTGCAGGTGAGTTCGGTGCGTCGGCGGCTCGGGCGACGGCAGCGCGCTGGCGCTGGCGCTGGCGCGCGAGCCGAGGTGGGTTGTGGGTGCGGGATCCGCCCTTCCGGCGGGTCTACCGCTTTTGCGCGCGGTAGTGCTTCATCAGCGTGGTGATCCGTGCGGGGTCCGCCGGGCCGTTGAGTTCGGCCACGAGGTCGTCGGGACAGAGGTGGTAGAGATCGCCCCACCATCTGCGCCCCCGGTTGTCCCAGATCCTGTAGCCGCCCGGCACGCCCCGGGCCACGTAACGTCGTCTGCTCACAGTCCCCTTGTCCCGAGCGCCGAGCGTGGTGTCGTCGAGCGGTCGTGCCCGACGCGTGACCCTACGCGGACCGCGGCCGACCGGCGAGGGGATAAGCCCCCCGCACCGGACGGACACCGGCGTGGCCGTCTCCGGACGCCGGGATAGGGTGCGCAGGTGGAACGGGTCTTGGTGGTGGGGGTGACGGGGGCGGGGAAGTCCACGCTCGCCCGCAGGCTGGGCAGGCAACTGGGCCTGGACTACCACGAGATGGACGCGCTGTACTACGACGGGCCGGGGTGGGCGGTGAACGGCCGGCTGGTCGAGGAGGTGTCGCGGCTGACCGCGCAGCCGCGCTGGATCGTCGACTCGATCGGCGCCGCGGAGGTCCGCGACCTGCTGTGGGAGCGGGCCGACACCGTGATCTGGCTGGACTATCCCCGGCGGATCGTCATGCCCCGCGTCCTGCGCCGCTCGCTCCGGCGCAGCGCCACCCGCGAATCCCTCTTCGGCGGCAACCGGGAGACCTGGCGGGGCTGGCTCAGCAGGGAACACCCGGTCCGGTGGTCGTGGTCCCAACACGCCGCCCGGCACCGGGAGATCGGCCTGCGCACCCGCGACCCCCGCTTCGCCCCGCTGCACACGGTCCGCCTCGGCCACCCCGACGAGACCACTACCTGGGTCGAGGCACTCGGCCGTTGAAAACCGGCGCGCGACAGCGCAGGCTGCTGCCCGGAGCCGGCTCGTCCCGGTGAGCGCAGAGGGGGATTTCCGTGGCGGATCATGACGACGCGCCGGCCGACTGGGACGCCGGTGAGCGCCGTATGTGGCAGGCGTACCGGCGGGGGGAGTGGTGCGTCGGCGTGTCCGAGGTGCGCGGTGCCGCGGTACGGATGCTGCTGCTCTCCCCACCGCCCCCCGAGCCCGGTCAGCTGGCCCGACTGCGGTTGCGCGGCGTGCACGTACGGGGGCGACTGGACCTGTCGGAGGCCGCCGTGCGCGGCACCGTCCGCATGCGAAACTGCCGCTTCGACGAAGCACCGCGACTGGAGGGCGCGCAGCTCGAGGCGTTCGAGCTCGGCGAGTGCCGGCTGCCCGGACTGCGGGCCCACAGCGCCCGGGTCGCCCAGGAGTTCAAGGTCGACAAGTGCACCGTGGACGGCACCGTGGACCTGCGTTCCCTCAGCGTCGGTACCGTGCTCTCCCTCCAGGACACGACGATCCGCCCCGCGCCGGGCGAGGCCGCGGTCACCGCACAGAGCGTCGCCGTGGACGAGTACATGTGGGCCCCGGGCCTGGACTGCACCGGCCCGGTGCATCTGAGCAACGCGCGGGTCCAGGACACGCTCGTCCTCCGCGGGGCGGTCATCGGCGGCCCCGACGGCTGTCTCCAGATGTCCGAAGTCACCGTCGGCGGCGGCCTGTACCTCGGGCGCGGCTTCTCCTGCGCCGGCATGGTCAACCTGTGCGGGGCCTCGGTCGGCGCGACGGTGGAGCTGTCCGACGCCACCCTCGCCGGTCCCGGCGCGGGCCAGGGGCGCTACGCACTCCATCTGGGCTGCGCGCAGATCGGCGGCGACATCCAGGCGGACGGCGGACTGGTCGTCGACGGCCCCATCACCCTCGCCGACACCTCGATACGCGGCAGCGTCGTCCTGGAGGGCGCCCGGCTGAACTTCCCCGAGGGCACGGTGCTCACCGCGGAGCGCACCCACATCGGCGGCGACCTCGACTGCCGCGGCGGGACGACCGCCCACGGCACCGTCGACCTGTGCGACGCGCGCATCGGCGGTTCGATCCGGCTGGAAGCCGCCGAACTGACCGCCCCGGACAGCGGCAGGCCCGCGCTGCGGGCCAACGGCGTCGAAGTCGGCGGCGTGGTGAACCTCTGCGACGGCTTCACGGCCCACGGCGGCGTCCGCCTCAACAGCGCCACGATCCGGAGCACCCTGTGCCTCGCCGACGCGCTGCTGGACACCGCGCCCGAGGAGGAGGCCCTCACCTGCCGCGGAGCCACCGCGGCCGTGCTGCGGCTGGAGCCGCGGGAGACCCCCGCGGGCATCGTCGACCTCAGCCGCCTGCGAACGGTGCTGCTCAAGGACGAGCCCGCCACCTGGCCGGCCTCCCTCGTCGTGGACGGCGCCGTCTACGACGACATCAGCCCCGCCCTGCCGGCCGCGCGCCGCCTGCCCCTGCTGCGCCGGGACCCGCACGCCTTCACACCCCAGCCCTACGAGCAACTTGCCGCCGTCTACCAGCGCCACGGCCAGGACGCCGACGCGCGGGCCGTGCTGGTCGCCAAGCAGCGGGCCCTGCGCGCCACCCTCGGGGTGCCCGCCCGGCTGTGGAGTCTCCTCCAGGACGCGACCGTGGGGTTCGGATACCGCCCGCTGCGCGCCGTCTGGCTGCTGGCCGGTCTGCTGGCGATCGGCTCGACACTGTTCGACACCTGGCCGCCGCAGCCGGTGGGCGACGGCCCGCATCCGGCCTTCCAGCCGGTGATCTACACCCTCGACCTGCTGCTCCCGCTCGTCGACCTCGGCCAGGAAGGCATGTTCAGCCCGTCCGGCGCCATGCAGTGGACGGCGCTCGTCCTGGTCGGCAGCGGCTGGCTGCTGGCGACCACCGTCGCCGCCGGAGCGAGCCGCGTGCTGCGCCGGACCTGACCTGGGCCGGTGCCGGACCTGAGCCCGCGCAGGATGTGAGTTGGCGTCGGGCCGGACACTCGCGGGCACGTCAGAGCCGTGCGGCCGCCAGCCAGGCACCGGCCGCGGCGGCCACCAGCAGGGCGATGTTGAGCCCGATCAACCGGGCCTCGCCGCGCGAGACATGGAGCACGATGCCGCCGCACTGGACCAGCCCGAGCCCGGTCGCCGCGGCGACGGCGAGCCAGGGCGCGATCCCGGTCAGCGGCGGCAGTATCAGCCCCGCCGCGCCGAGGACCTCCAGTGTCCCGATCAGCCTGACGGCCGGCATCGGGACCCGGTCCACCCAGCCCATCATCGGCCGCAGCCGCTCCTGGCTCTGGAGGACCTTCTTGCCTCCGGCGTAGAGATAGAACGCCGCCAGGAGCGCGGCGACGATCCAGTAGGCGATGTCCATCATGACCGTTCCTAAAGACTGAGCGGGAGTGAGTCCTGTCTCCAGGACTGTGGTTGCTCAGCCGAACGCCCCGAACGGTGTTGGGCATTCTGGTCGCCC
>NZ_JBEOWS010000115.1:0-25167 GCF_040296125.1 Streptomyces sp. NPDC002265
GCCCCTTCGCGTCCCCCGGCGCCCGCCGCCAGGGGCCGGGCGGAGGCCCCGCCGCGAGCCCGTCCGGCGCCTGCGGGGAGCCCGGCCGCGGCGCCGTGCGGGCCCCCGCCCGTCGTCCGCGAGAAGAGCGACTGACACGCTCCGAAGCCGACATGACACAACATCTGGTGGTGGCACCGCAGCCCGGCACAAGATGTATGCTCGTGCTCGCTGTCGCCGCAGGGGAATCCGGTGCGAATCCGGAACTGTCCCGCAACGGTGTACCCGTGCCTGTCCGCCCTACGGCGGGCATCCACGCGTCCAGTCCGAGGACCTGCCGACCGCGCGCCCGGCCGTCCGGTCCGGGTGCCTTGACGTCCGGGTCTCGCGGAATGGACCGGTGGACGCGACGCCCCGTGCGCTCGTGTGCCGCCCCCTGCCCTCCGCAAGGCCCCCTGCCGAGCGAGGGAGAGTCCCACGTGACCATCGCGCCAGCCGATCCGGCTTCAGCCACCCCGGCCAGGGAGACCGACGGTCCCGGTGCCGCGCTGCTGCGGACCCTGACCGAGCTGACCGCCGACCTCCCCGACGCCGACCCCGGCCGGGTCGCCGCCGCCGCGCTGCGCGGCCGGTCCGCGCGGGCGGACGAGACGGAGCTGCGCGAGCTGGCCACGGAGGCGGCCGCGGGGCTCATCTCCGACGACCCCGCCTACTCGCGGCTGGCCGCCCGGCTGCTGACCATCAGCATCGCCGCCGAGGCCGCCTCGCAGGGCGTGACGACGTTCACCGAGTCCGTCGCCGTCGGGCACCGGGAAGGGCTCATCGCCGACCGTACGGCGGAGTTCACCCGCATCCACGCCGCCCGCCTCGACGCGCTCGTCGACCCCGAGGGCGACGACCGGTTCGGCTACTTCGGTCTGCGCACCCTGCACAGCCGCTATCTGCTGCGACACCCGATCACCCGTCAGGTGGTCGAGACGCCCCAGCACTTCATGCTGCGGGTCGCCGCCGGCCTCGCCGAGGACGACTCGGCCCGCTCGGTGGACGAGGTCTCCGCGCTCTACCGGCTGATGAGCCGCCTGGACTACCTCCCCTCCTCCCCCACGCTCTTCAACTCCGGTACGCGGCACCCCCAGATGTCGTCCTGCTACCTCCTCGACTCCCCGCTGGACGAGCTGGACTCCCTCTACGACCGCTACCACCAGGTCGCCCGGCTCTCCAAGCACGCGGGCGGCATCGGTCTGTCGTACTCCCGGATCCGTTCGCGCGGTTCGCTGATCCGCGGCACCAACGGGCACTCCAACGGCATCGTCCCGTTCCTGAAGACCCTCGACGCCTCGGTCGCCGCGGTGAACCAGGGCGGCCGGCGCAAGGGCGCGGCCGCGGTCTACCTGGAGACCTGGCACTCCGACATCGAGGAGTTCCTGGAACTGCGCGACAACACCGGCGAGGACGCCCGCCGTACGCACAACCTCAACCTCGCGCACTGGATCCCGGACGAGTTCATGCGCCGCGTGAACGCCGACGCGCAGTGGTCCCTGTTCTCCCCCTCCGACGTGCCCGAGCTGGTCGACCTGTGGGGCGAGGAGTTCGACGCCGCCTACCGCGCGGCCGAGGCGGCGGGCCTGGCGAGGAAGACGATTCCCGCCCGCGATCTGTACGGCCGCATGATGCGCACCCTCGCGCAGACCGGCAACGGCTGGATGACCTTCAAGGACGCCGCCAACCGCACCGCCAACCAGACGGCCGAGCCGGGGCACGTCGTCCACTCCTCCAACCTCTGCACGGAGATCCTGGAGGTCACGAACGACGGCGAGACGGCGGTCTGCAACCTGGGCTCGGTCAACCTGGGCGCCTTCGTCGTCGACGGCGACATCGACTGGGAGCGGCTGGACGAGACCGTCCGCACCGCGGTCACCTTCCTCGACCGCGTGGTCGACATCAACTTCTACCCGACCGAGCAGGCGGGCCGTTCCAACGCGAAGTGGCGTCCCGTCGGCCTCGGCGCGATGGGCCTCCAGGACGTCTTCTTCAAGCTGCGCCTGCCCTTCGACTCCCCGGAGGCCAGGCGGCTGTCCACCCGTCTCGCCGAGCGCATCATGCTCGCCGCGTACGAGGCCTCCGCCGACCTCGCCGAGCGCAACGGCCCGCTGCCGGCCTGGGAGAAGACCCGTACCGCCCGGGGCGTCCTGCACCCCGACCACTACGACGTCGAGCTCACCTGGCCGGAGCGCTGGACGGCCCTGCGCGCACGCATCGCCGCCACGGGGATGCGCAACTCGCTGCTCCTGGCGATCGCGCCGACCGCCACCATCGCGTCCATCGCGGGCGTGTACGAGTGCATCGAGCCGCAGGTCTCCAACCTGTTCAAGCGCGAGACGCTGTCCGGCGAGTTCCTCCAGGTCAACTCCTACCTGGTGCAGGACCTCAAGGACCTCGGCGTGTGGGACGCCCGCACCCGGGAGGCGCTGCGCGACTCCAGCGGCTCGGTGCAGGACTTCGCGTGGATCCCGGCCGACGTGCGGGCGCTGTACCGCACGGCGTGGGAGATCCCGCAGCGCGGCCTGATCGACATGGCCGCGGCCCGCACCCCGTACCTGGACCAGGCGCAGTCCCTGAACCTGTTCCTGGAGACGCCGACCATCGGCAAGCTCTCCTCGATGTACGCGTACGCCTGGAAGTCGGGCCTGAAGACGACGTACTACCTGCGTTCGCGTCCGGCGACCCGGATCGCACGGGCCGCCCAGGCCCAGGCCACCATCCCCGTCCAGCAGACGGCCGACCCCGACGCCGTCGCCTGCTCCCTTGAGAACCCCGAGTCCTGCGAGGCCTGCCAGTAATGAGCTCCACCCGTAACCAGAACCTCCTCGACCCGGGCTTCGAGCTGACGCTGCGCCCGATGCGCTACCCGGACTTCTACGAGCGCTACCGGGACGCCATCAAGAACACCTGGACCGTGGAGGAGGTCGACCTCCACTCGGACGTGGCCGACCTCGCGAAGATGACCCCGGCCGAACAGCATCTGATCGGCCGTCTGGTCGCGTTCTTCGCGACGGGCGACTCGATCGTGGCGAACAACCTGGTGCTGACCCTCTACAAGCACATCAACTCCCCGGAGGCGCGGCTGTACCTGTCGCGCCAGCTGTTCGAGGAGGCCGTGCACGTCCAGTTCTATCTGACGCTGCTGGACACCTACCTCCCCGATCCCGAGGACCGGGCGGCCGCCTTCGACGCCGTAGAAAACATCCCCTCCATCCGCGAGAAGGCCGGGTTCTGCTTCAAGTGGATCAACGAGGTCGAGAAGCTGGACCGGCTGGAGACCCAGGCCGACCGCCGCCGCTTCCTGCTCAACCTCATCTGCTTCGCCGCGTGCATCGAGGGCCTGTTCTTCTACGGAGCCTTCGCGTACGTCTACTGGTTCCGCAGCCGGGGTCTGCTGCACGGTCTGGCCACCGGCACCAACTGGGTGTTCCGCGACGAGACGATGCACATGAGCTTCGCCTTCGACGTGGTCGACACCGTCCGCAAGGAGGAGCCGGAGCTGTTCGACGACGAACTCCGGCAGCAGGTCACCGACATGCTCCGGGAGGCCGTCGAGGCCGAGCTGCAGTTCGCGCGCGACCTGTGCGGTGACGGCCTGCCGGGCATGAACACCGACTCGATGCGGCAGTACCTGGAGTGCGTCGCCGACCAGCGGCTGAGCCGACTCGGCTTCGCCCCGGTGTACGGCTCGGAGAACCCCTTCTCCTTCATGGAGCTCCAGGGGGTTCAGGAGCTGACCAACTTCTTCGAGCGGCGTCCGTCCGCGTACCAGGTGGCGGTGGAGGGCACCGTCGACCTGGACGAGGACTTCTGAGCCGGCCGCGGCCTCAGCTCCCGGTCGATCCGGCGCTCGCGCAGCAGCCACGCGAGCGCCGGACCGGCGAGGAGGACGAGGGCGACCAGGAGGGCGGCGTATCCGTTGAGTGAGTTCATGAGGTAACTGTCGTACGCCGCGAACACTCCTGACAGTGGCAGGACTGCCGCACGACTGCGAATTCCTGCCACCTTCCGGGCGGGATCTGCGGCACACTGACGGCATGCTGAAGAACGTGGTGACCGTTCTGCTCGACGGCGCGCACCCCTTCGAACTCGGCGTGGTCTGCGAGGTGTTCGGCATCGACCGCAGCGACGAGGGGCTGCCGGTGTACGACTACGCCGTCGCCTCGGCCGAGGGGCCGACCCTCAGCACCCATGTCGCCGGGTTCACGGTGTCGACCGAGTACGGCCTGGAGCGGCTGGAGGAGGCCGACCTGATCGCGGTGCCCGCCTCCGACGCCAACATCCTGCGCGAGCACCCGCCCGAGCTGCTGGAGGCGCTGCGCCGGGCCGTCGGCCGGGGCGCCCGGGTGCTCAGCGTGTGCTCCGGGGTCTTCGTGCTCGGTGCCGCCGGGCTGCTGGACGGACGCCGCTGCGCCGCGCACTGGCGGCACGCGGCCGAACTCTCCCGGCAGTACCCGCGGGCGATCGTCGAGCCGGACGTGCTCTACGTCGACGAGGACCCGGTGATCACCTCGGCGGGCACCGCCGCCGGGATCGACGCCTGTCTGCACATCGTGCGCAAGGAGCAGGGGCCCGAGGTCGCCAACAGGATCGCCCGGCGGATGGTGGTGCCGCCGCACCGGGACGGCGGCCAGGCCCAGTACATCGAGCGGCCGCTGCCGCGCAGCGCCTGCGACACCGTCGGCGAGACGCTGACCTGGATGGAGCAGCACCTCGACGAGGAGGTCACCGTCGACCGGCTCGCCGCCCGCGCCCACATGTCGCCGCGCACCTTCGCCCGCCGCTTCCAGCAGGAGACCGGGACCACTCCGTACCGCTGGATCCTGCGCCAGCGCGTGCTGCTGGCCCAGCAGATGCTGGAGGCGACGGACGAGACGATGGACGCGATCGCCTGGCGCACCGGGTTCGGCACCGCGGCGGCGCTGCGCCACCAGTTCGTCCGGGCGCTGGGCACCACGCCTCAGGCCTACCGGCGCACGTTCCGGGGCCCGGCGGCCGCCTGACCACGACCGGCCGCCGTCACCCCGCCACCATCACCTCACCGCCGTCGCCGCACCGCCGTCGCCCCGCCGCACCGTCACCTCGCCACCGGCCGCAGCAGCAGCCGGTGCGGACGCAGTGTGATGCCCACCCGGGTGGTGTCGTCGGAACCGGCCACCTGCTCCAGGCGGTACTTCGTCGCCACCGCCGCCGTGATCAGGGTCAGTTGCGCCATCGAGAAATGGTCGCTCGGGCATTTGCGGTTGCCGGTGCTGAACGGGCTCATGGCGTGCTTGGGCACGTCCTTGACCCGCTCGGGCAGCCAGCGGTCGGGGTCGAACTCCAGGTTGTCCCGGTAGGAACGGCCGTCGCGCTGGATCGCGTAGGGGCTGTAGACGATGTCCGCACCGGCCGGAATGCGATAGCCACCGAGTTCGGTGTCGGTCACCGCGCGCCGGGTCAGAATCCAAACGGCGGGACGCAGCCGCATGGCCTCGACGACGACATTGTTGGTGTGCGTGAGTTTGCGGACGTCATCGAATCCGACGGGTCGGCCACCGGTCAGGGATTCGACCTCCGCCCGTACCTTGTCGGCGTGTTCGGGGTGTTCGGCGAGCACCTGGAGCAACCACATGATCGTGGAGGCGACGGTTTCGCTGCCCGGGGTGAGGATCGCGACGACCTGGTCGTGGATCTCCTGTTCCCCGATGGGCTCGCCATTCTCGTCCTTCGCCTCCAGCAATGCCGTCAGCAAATCGTCCGGCTTTTGACCGGATGCCCGGCGCTCCGCCACGATCTCGTCGACGAGGAGATGCAGATCGGCCAGCGCGCGGTTGAAATCGCGGTTGGCCGGAATCGGCAGCCGGTAGAGCGGTCCGAGCGGGACCACCATCCGGCGGTACATCCCGCGGAAGACGGTCGCGAGCGCGACGCACAGCCGCTCGGCGCGCTCGTCCATGAAGTCGCCGCGCAGCAGGCACCGGGCGGCGATCCGCACGGCGACCCGGAAGGACTCGGAGGTGCAGTCGACGGTGTCACCGGGCTGCCAGCGCACGGTCAGCGCGTGCGCCTCCTCCTCCATGACCGGCCCGTAGGCGGGGATCGCGTCGAGCCGGAAGGCCGGCTGGATGGTGCGCCGCTGGCGCCGGTGCCGGGGGCCGTTGGCGGTGGCCACGCCCTCCTTGCCGAGCAGGCCCTCCAGCGATTCCCACAGCGGTCCGTCGATCTTGTAGTCGGGGCTGAGCGCCAGCGCGCCGGTGAGGGCGGGGGTGGTGACGGCGTACACCGTCTTCGGTCCGAGTTTCAGGCGTACGACGTCGCCGTGCTCGCGCAGTCGCGCCATGAACGCCAGTGGATCGCGCACCAGCCGCCAGCCGTGGCCGAGGAGCGGAACGCCGCCCCCCGCCAGGGGCGGCTCGCGCAGCCCGGGTGCCTGGATCCCCTCGGGTTTCACGGACTCGACGGTCATTTCTCACCTGCCGCTTCGTTGTTGACGTACGGGGGCGTGGACCGGTCGTCCCAGCTGTCGACCATGTAACGGCCGGACTCGTGGTGGAACCAGTAGACGGAACTGAACCAGTTCCGCATGTTCGCGAGGCAGGCCCGCACGGCGATGCTCAGTTCTTTTCCCCGCACCGTACCGTCGACGAGTCCGTCGGCGAACCGCAAGGCGTCCTGTTCGACCTCAAGGAATTCCGATACGCATTCCCCGACACGTCGCCTGAGATCCTCGACCGCCTCTTCGAGAGTCAGCTTCTCATGAGTGATGAGACTGATTCCGAGATTGTGCAGCTCTTCTCCCGCTATTTCCTTCGGGAGGGAACAGAGATCGTTGTACCAGGCGGCGAATTCCTGGCTCAGCAACGCCGCCCGCCGGTAGGCAGAATTCCTTCGCACAAAGTCCGGGAGTTCGCACCCCGCACTCGGCTCCAGCAGATCCGTCCATATCCGGTGTGCGAAGGTGAGGCGGCGCAGCGCGAGATAGTCGTCGACCGTGGGGACGATCCCGCGGGCGCGGTTGCGGAATTCACGGTCGTACGCCTCGATCACCTCGTGGAAATGCCGGGCGAACCGGGTGTTCCAGGTGGTGGACAGGAACGCGTACAGCCGGGCCACACTGTCCGCGAACCCCGCGACCAGCGGATCCTCGTGGTCCAGATGGGTCCCGGGGGAGTCCACGGCCGCGTGTAACCGGAACCTCAGCCGCCGCCAGGCGGCCGGCCGGTCGTGCACGATGTCGCGATCATGACGGTCGTCCCAGACGAAGAACCACGCGCTGTAGTCGGCGATGGCCTGGAGGACGTCGTCGGGAGCGCCCAGGTAGTACCCCGCCATGAGATCGGTGTAGCAAAGACCGTCGGCATATTCCGATACCTTGTCGGCCGGCATGAGCCGCTTTTCCAGCAGCCAGACGCGCGTCCGCTCCTGAAGCTTTGGCCAATACTCATGAAGTCGCCGGGGAAACTCGTCCTCGACCATCGGAAGACAGAGCGCGGGCGGGACGACGGTCACATTCGGCGCGGATGCCTGTTTGGTGCCTTGGGTTGTGCTGTATGGGAAAGCAGGCACGAACTACCCCTCTCAGCCGCCGGTGGGCGCAACACCCCTCCCGTCGTGCCGGGCGTGCGCCGTTGCGTATCCCCGCACTTACCATTCAGCACTACGGCTGACCGTCTGGGAATGGATTTGCTCCAATCCATTACCTAACCTGCCGAGAATCCTCTCCCGCATGACCGGTTCTGGATCACTCCATAGGTGTACGGCATCAGGTGTACGGAGTCAGGGGTGCATGACGTCAGGCGTACGGCGTCAGGTGCATGGCGTCGCCGGGCGGAGGGCAGACGCACGACGCCTGGCCGGGAAGAACCCGACCAGGCGTCCGGAAGCCGTCGACCGGCTCAGTCGTTGGCCACCACCGGGTAGCGGGGCTCGCTCTCGGCCATCTGCCGCAGCGCGTCCTTGCGGTCGCGCTTGGAGAGACGGTCGATGTACAGATAGCCGTACAGGTGGTCGGTCTCGTGCTGGAGACACCGGGCGAAGTAGCCGGTGCCCCGCACCCTGACCGGGTTGCCCAGCTCGTCCTGTCCGGTCACCTCGGCGTAGTCGGGGCGCGCGAGCGGCATGTACGCCGTCGGCACCGACAGGCAGCCCTCGTTGCTGTCGTCCAGACGGCGCCGGTCGGCGGGCAGCTCGACGAGCACGGGGTTGCAGATCACGCCGACGTGCCGGACGCCCTCGTCGTCGGGGCAGTCGTAGACGAAGACCTTCTGGTCGACGCCGATCTGGTTCGCCGCCAGGCCCACGCCCTCGGCGGTGCGCTGACTGGCGAACATGTCCGCGACCAGCTGCTGGAGTTCGGCACCGAAGTCGGTGACGTCCTGGCACTCCTTGTGCAGCACCGGGTTGCCGACCACGGTGATCGGCCGCGAGGTGCCGCGCTCGCGCCAGGCGCTCTCGCGCTCCTCCGCCTCCTCGGTGTCGATGACGAAGCCCTCGTCGTCCACGGGGAGCACGCCCGCGTGCTGCTGATCGGTGTCCTGCTGCGCCATGACCGACGTACGCCTTCCTGCAAGCCTGAAAATTCTGCGGGTACAGCCTAAGGGGGCGTCCGTCCCGGGGGCGGCTCAGCAGACCTCTTCCAGGTCGCGCCAGTCCCGTGAGTCGGGGCTGTCCGCGACCCAGCCGTCCAGCAGACCGCGCACCAGGGCGGCCGGCGCGGCCACCCCGCACTCCCGCTCGGGCGCCCAGAGCTGTCCGTCGGTGCGGTGGCCGAGCGGGCCGGGGTGACCGGGTTCGCTGTGGTCGTGCGGGTCGAGGTGCACCCCGTCGCCCTCGTCGGACGGCATCCGCGACTCCGAGCACATCCGGCACAGCAGCCGGACCGACGACGACCAGTCCTCCGCGGCGAAGCCGGCGTCGGCCGCCAGCCGCTCCAGCGCGTCCCGGTCCGCCTCGGTCGCCGCCTCCAGCAGGACCACCCAGGTCGGCACCGGCGACGGCGCCCACAACTCGATCTCGTCGAAGACCGGATAGGAGTGCCCGGCCGACGTGGTCCGCTCCCCGTGCGGCACCCCGTCGTGCAGTACGACCTCGCCCCAGCGCCGCCCGGAGGACGGCAGCGGGATGGACAGCACCTCGATCCGGGCGGGGTCCAGCCTGCGCCCCCACACCACCTCGGCCTCGCCCTCGGGCGACAGCCGTACGGCCGCGCTGCCCAGCTCCATGCCGACGGGCTCCCCGGCCGCGGTGGCGCCCCCGGGCACCTGCAGTCCGTAGGCCTGCCAGGCCCGGCGGGCCAGCGGCCAGTCCTGGAGGGCGGTGGCGGCGATGCCGACGTTCCACCAGTCCGGAGCGCCCGTCTCCCGCTCCAGCAGGGCGACGGCCCTCAGACCGGCGGTGCGGGCCTGTTCCCAGTCGTGCCGGAACTTGTGCAGCAGGGCGAGGTTGAACCAGGACTCGGACAGCCACGGCTCCAGATCGGCGGCCCGCGTCAGCAGGGCGCCCGCGTCCTCGTACCGGCCGTCGCCGATCAGCGTGAACGCGCGATCGGTGGCCTGCCGCCAGGAGGCGGAGGGCCGGTGCCGTCCCTTTCCGAAGATCCTCACGATTCCCGCCTGCCGGTCCAGTTCCGTGGGGTGGGCTGGCTAGTGCCCCCGGACACCCTCTCCCTCGCATCCAACCACGTAGGGCTGGAGAGGCGCTCATTACCCATGGGTTACCCCATGGAGGGCAAGGTCAGACAGCCCCGTGCCAGGACTCGCGCCAGTGCCTCGACGACCTCGGGCGCGTACTCCCCGGCCGTGCCGAGCCGCAGTTCCTCCAGCGCCGTGAGCGGACCGCCGGGCCCCGCGTCGCGCGCCTTCTCCTCGTACGCGTTCACGGCCCGCACGATCCGGGCCGCCCGCGGCTGCTCCCGGTAGGGGTCGGCCTGCCGCTCCACCACCACCGCGACGGCTCCGTCGACCCCCGTCTGCCGCACGACGGCCCCGCCGAGCAGCGCGATCCGCCGCTGCTCGGCGGCGGGCAGCACGGCGGTGGCCCCCGCCGGCACCGGGTCCACCAGGCTCAGCTGTCCGATGTCGTGCATGAGGGCCGCGTACTCCAGTACGTCCAGTTCGGCCTCCGGCAGTCCCAGGTCCCGTCCGACGGCCCGGCTGAGCGCGGCGACGCGCCGTGCGTGCCCGGCGGGGGTGCAGCCCGCTATCTCGGTGGCGCGGGCGAGGGAGGCGATGGTCTGCCGGTAGGTGGCGCGTACGGCCGCGTACCGGCGCAGGGACACCTGGGCGAGCAGCAGGGGCAGGCAGAACACGGGCAGCGCCCACAGTCCCGCCGCGGCGACCGCGAGCGCGATCACCACCCCGGTCGCGCACACCGCCGAGCCGATGCCGAGCAGGGCCCGCAGTTCGTCCCGCAGCAGCGGCCCGAACGGCCCGCCGGTGCGCGAGTGTGCCGCCGCGGCCGCCAGCACCGCGTCGCACAGCGCGGTGAGCGCGAGCAGCGCGACCAGCAGCAGTACGTAGAAGCAGCCGGGCCGGTCCGCGAAGACCCCGCTGCGGTAGAGGGGTTGGAAGCACACGGCGGCGAATCCGACGGTCAGCACCCGGCGCGCCAGCTGGTCGAGTGCCGGACCCGGCCCGCGGGCGAGGTGCGGCACGCTGCCCAGCAGGGACGCGGCGAAGACCACGGCGACGATCCGCGCGACACCGACGGCGGTGTCCACGGTCGGGGCGGGGCCGAGTACCCCTGGCAGGGCGAGGTGCCCCGCCTCCGGTCCGAGCAGGGCGTACGACAGCGCTCCGGCGGCGGCCAGCGGTGCGGCCTGTCTGCCCTCCGGCCCGCTCCACCGGGTCAGCTCCCCGACGGCGACGAGGAGCCCGAAGGCGAGGGCGGCCCCGCGGTCGTCGATGCCTCGCCAGAGGGTGACCGCCAGGCAGAGCGCGGCGAGAACGGCGGCACAGGTGTGCATGAGGCCGAGGGCCCGGAGGCGGGGTGCGTGCTGGTGACGGCGCGTGGGGTGGGCATCGGCGCGGTGACGGTCACGGCGTCGGTGCCGGCGGAGGAATCGCGGCCGGCGTCCGGGCCGGGGCCGGTGCCCGCGCGCAGGCCGGTGCCGGGCACCCCCGGACGCGGTCACCGATGCGCTCCGGGGTGGTGAGGGGCCTGGGGGGCCTGGGGGGCGGGGCCAGCCTGGCGAGCGGGGGAGGCCTGGGGCTCGGGAGCAACCTTGGGTGTGTGAGAGCCCTGGGGCGCGGGGGAAGCGGGAGGCACGGGGGGCGCGAAAGGCGTGGGGGGCGGGGACGGCATAGGGGACGCCTGGGACACGGAAGGTTCCTGGGGCGTGGGGGGTGTCTGGGGCGCGGAGGCTGCTTGAGGCGCAGGGGCCGCTTGGAGCGCCGAGGACGCTGAGGGCACCTGGGGCGCAGGGGCCACTTGAGGCACCGAGGACGCCTGGGGCACAGGGGCCACCTGAGGCACCCAGGACGCCTGGGGCGCGAGGGCCGTCTGAGACACCGAGGACGCCTGGGGCGCGAGGGCCGTCTGAGACACCGAGGACGCCTGGGGCGCGGAGAGTGTGTGGGGCGCGAGGGGTGCCTGGGCGATGGGGGACCTCGAAGGCACGGCAGGTGCCTGAAATACAGGGGGCGCCTGGGACGCGAGGGACGACTCGGCCATAGGAAACGCCGAAGGCACAGCAGGTGCCTGAAACACAGGGGGCGCCTGGGACGCGAGGGACGACTCGGCCATAGGAAACGCCGAAGGCACAGCAGGTGCCTGAGACACAGGGGGCGCCTGGGACGCGAGGGACGCCTCGGCCATAGGAGACGCCGAAGGCGTGGGGGAGGCAGGTGACACGGAGGGTGTCTGGGGCGCGGGGTCGGCAGGTGCCCCGTTCCCGGGGGCGGGTGACTGGGTCCCCGGTCCGGCCGGCCGGAGCCCGGAGGCGGGCGTCTCGTCCGCCGTCACCGTCGGATGCCATCCCCGGCGTTCCAGCGCACGCACCAGCGCCCCGACCATCGCCGGGTCGAACTGGGTCCCCGCGCAGCGCCGCAGTTCCTCCAGTGCCACCGGCACCGGCCGGGCCCGGCGGTAGGACCGGGTGGACGTCATGGCGTCGAACGCGTCGGCGACCGCCACGACCCGCGCGAACTCCGGGATCTGGCCGCCGACCAGCCCGTACGGGTATCCGCTCCCGTCCAGCCGTTCGTGGTGGTGCAGGATCGCCGACCGGGCCTCCCCCAGGAAGCCGATGCCGCGCACCATCTCGTGCCCGTACTCGGGATGCAGCTCGATCACCCGCCGCTCCTCGGGCGTGAGCGGCCCGTCCTTGCGCAGCAGCCTGGTGGGCACCCCCAGCTTGCCCACGTCGTGCAGGATCCCGGCGAAGCGCAGCACCTCGGCCCGCTCGTCGTCCATGCCCAGCTCGTGGGCGATCATCATCGACGCCTGCCCGACCCGCTCGCTGTGGCCGCGGGTGTACGCGTCCTTGATGTCGACGGCCTGCACGAGGGCCCGGATGGTCGCCTGATGGGCGGCCCGTTCCCGGTGGTACTGGGCGAACACCCACCCCGACACGCACATCGGCAGCAGCACGAGCAGAGCGGCGACCGGACCGTAGGGGCTGCGCCACAGGACCGCCATCATCAGTCCGGCCAGTCCGTGCACGGCGGCCGGTGCCAGCGAGCGCGGGAACGGTCCGCGCCAGGCCCGGCGGACCGAGACGCGCTCGGCCAGCACCAGGATCCCGCCGTCGAGCGCGCCGAGCACCAGGCAGAAGACCAGGACGGCCGCGCCGGCCGGCAGCAGCACCCGGGGGAAGTCGGCCGCCGCCACCGCCTCGCGCCCGCCGAACGCCCGGTGCACCCGGGCCGCGGCCCACACCCCGAGCGTCAGCTGGGCGGCCCGCCAGACGCGCCGCAGCAGCACGGGCCGGTCGGCCTCGGACAGCAGTGCCCCCGGCAGCGCGACGAGTGCCGCGGCCGACGGGGGCAGCAGGAAGGCCCCGGCGAGCAGCAGGGGGTGGAACGTTCCGGCGAGGCGCCGACGGGCGACCCGCTCGCCGACCGCGTACAGCGCGGCGAGCAGGACGACGGCCCAGCGGGCGGCGGGTGCGGGTGGCAGCGGCTGAAGACAGAGCCCGGCACCGAGAGCGGTACAGACGACGTACGCACGTGCCCGCGCCGGTACCGCCGCCTCCATGACGCCCCCGCCCCTCCCCCGGCCACGACCGTTTTTGGCCATGACCATGCCTGTCCAGGCTCCGGAGCCTAGGGCGGCCGGGGGCGGGTCCGTGGGCGAAAGTGCTCCGCATTAGCACGTTCGAGTGAAAGCGGGCCGGATCACCGGCAGAGCGCGCTGTGGTTCAGGACTCCTGCGGGGTGGCCGGAGCGGCGGTCACGTCATGCTCGGGCACGGCCTGCCCGGACCGGATCAGATCCAGTCGCCCCATGACCTTGGCCCGCAGGTCGCTGGGCACGTCGTCATGCCCGCAGCACCGCTTGACCAGCTTCTTCACGGCCTGCTCCAGACCGTACTTCTCCAGGCACGGCGAGCATTCCTCGAAGTGGTGCTTGAACTTGTCACGGTCGAGTTCGGGCATCTCGCTGTCGAGGAACTCGTACAGATGGTCGAGTACCTCACTGCAGTCCGTCTCGTGCGGCTCTCCGCAGCTCATGAGCCCGAACCTTTCGCTTCGTTCGACTCTCCGGCGCCCGCCGGGACCAGTCCGCGTTCACGGGCGTAGTCCTCGAGCATGCCGCGCAGTTGACGGCGGCCCCGGTGCAGCCGGGACATCACCGTACCGATGGGTGTCCCCATGATGTCCGCGATCTCCTTGTACGCAAAGCCCTCTACATCCGCGAGATAGACGGCGATGCGGAACTCCTCGGGGATCGCCTGCAGCGCTTCCTTCACGTCCGAGTCGGGCAGGTGGTCGAGCGCCTGCGACTCGGCGGAGCGCAGACCGGTCGACATGTGCGACTCGGCACGCGCGAGCTGCCAGTCCTCGATCTCCTCGGCCGCGCTGCGCTGCGGTTCGCGCTGCTTCTTGCGGTACGAGTTGATGAACGTGTTCGTGAGGATGCGGTACAGCCACGCCTTGAGATTGGTGCCCTCACGGAACTGGTGGAAGGACGCGTACGCCTTGGCATACGTCTCCTGCACCAGGTCCTCGGCGTCGGCCGGGTTGCGCGTCATGCGCAGGGCAGCCGAATACATCTGGTCGAGGAATTCGAGCGCGTCCCGCTCGAAGCGCGCGGTGCGCTCCGTGGCGGACTCCGTACTCATGCCCTGGCCCTCGGGCTGCTCCGCCTGGCCGTTGTCGGTCCCTGCGTCGGTCCCAGTGACCGGACCCACCTCCTCAAGTTCCCGGGCGGGATCGAAACCGATCCCACTCGAATCGGAGGATAGACGACGAGACGTGCCCGCCGCCGCTCGAATAGGAGCGATCTTGGCCGCGTGCAGCACCGTCCAGTCGAGGTCGGCGCGGCTGCCGCGGCCCGGATCGTGATCCGCCGGGTGCAGCCCGTCCACGGGGTGGTCGCGGGTGACGAGCGGGCAGATGGTCGAACCCATGCGGCGGACTTCCTCTCCTTCGACATCGGCGCTGGTGCACCAGCACTTATGTCGGCGTCAACCGTGACGGGCCGCCCAGCATTCCCGTCCCTCACCCGAGTGAGCCCATCCACACCACGACCGCGTCCGTGATCACCTCCAGGGCCTGCTCCTGGGTGATGTCCCCGCGCTTGGGCACGGCGAAGCCGTGGTCACCCGACGGAACCTCGACCAGCCCGTACCCCCCTTCGGGGAATTCGCCCGGCTTGCCGAACGGGTCGTTCCCGCCCTGGACGACGAGGGTGGGCACCCCGGCCCCGAGCAGTTCGCCGGCCCGGGACTTCTCCGGCCGGCCCGGCGGGTGCAGCGGGAAGCTGAGCGCCAGGACGGCCGCGGCGCCCAGTTCCAGGGCCGTACGGCAGGCCACCCGGGCGCCCGCGCTGCGGCCGCCCGAGATCACCGGCAGCCCCGGCTCAGCCACCGCGGGCCAGATCCCGCGCCAGCCCACGTCCAGCGTCCTCGGGGCGGGCGCGACCTTCTTCCCGGCCACCCGCCAGGGCTGCTCGACCAGCGCCACGCTCACCCCGTGCGCGGGCAGCACCGCGGCGAGCGCCCTCAGGTCCCGGGCGTCGACCCCGCCGCCCGCGCCGTGGCTCACGGCGAGGACGAGCCGCGCGTCGGCGGCCCGGTGCCAGGTGATCCGGGCGGTACCGGCATCGGTCTCGACGGTCTCGGCGGTCTCGCTCACGCTGGTCTCGCTCACGTCGCTGATCTTCGTCACGTCAGAAGAGTGTGCCCTCCTCGGGCCCCTCCAGCTCCTTCAGCAGCTCCGCTCCGTTGTTGCGGACGTTGCTGACCGCGGTGGAGACGAGGTAGGCGCGCATCAGCCCGGTCGGCGGCGGCGCGAGCAGGTCACGCAGTTCGTCGGGGTCCGTGCGGGACGGGTCGAGCCAGGTGTCCCAGCGGTCGGGGGTGAGCATCAGGGGCATGCGGGGGTGGATGTCGGCCAGCGTGCGCGGGCCCTCGGCGGGGGCGGCCGCGAGCGGCGCGGTCTCCGCCTCGGTCGTGATGACCGAGCAGGTCACCCACCAGGCCAGCGGGTGATCGTCCGGCAGCGTCCGGTCCCGCCAGAACTCGTACAGTCCCGCCATCGCGAAGACCGAGCCGTCCGCCGGCGTCACGAAGTACGGCTGCTTGCGCGGCCGCTTCTTCTTCCCCTCGACCTCCAGGTCCCGCTCCTGGGTGCCGGTGACCCACTCGTAGTAGCCGTCGGCGGGGACGACACAGCGCCGGGCGGCGAAGGCGCGGCGGTAGGAGGGCTTCTCGTGCACGGTCTCGGCGCGGGCGTTGATCATCCGGGCGGCGCCCTCGGGCGTCTTGGCCCAGGACGGGACGAGTCCCCATCTGAGCTTGCGCAGCTGGCGAACCGGCCTCGGGCTGTCCGCGTCCTTCACAGGGCGGTCGAGGACGACGTAGACCTCCTTGGTCGGGGCCACGTTGTAGTCGGGCGCCAGCGTCTCTTCCGGATCCCACTGCTCGACCTCAAAGGTTGCTGCGAGATCCTCGGGCCCACGACTGGCTGCATACCGTCCGCACATACGTGCAACACTGCCAGATTCCGCGCCGCGAAAGGGAGCCACCACTGACAATGGACAGCACCGCATCCACCTCGCTGGCCTCGCTCGGCTCCCTGTGGGACGAGGTCTTCGGCACCCAGCCGGACCCCGATCTGTGGGTGGTGCTCGCCACCCTGGTCGCGGGCCTCGCCATAGTCGTGCCCCACCCGCTGTGGCGCATCTCGCGCAACGCGATCACCATCGCGCACGAGGGCGGCCACGGTCTGGTGGCGCTGGTGAGCGGCCGCACCCTCACCGGCATCCGGCTGCACTCCGACACCAGCGGTCTGACCCTCAGCCGGGGCAAGCCGTACGGCCTGGGCATGATCCTCACCGCCGCCGCCGGGTACACCGCTCCCCCGCTGCTCGGCCTGGGCGGCGCGGCGCTGCTCGGCGCCGGTCACATCACGCTGCTGCTCTGGCTGGCCACCGCCCTGCTGGTCGCCATGCTGGTGATGATCCGCAACGCCTACGGGGTGCTGACCGTGGTGCTCACCGGCGGCACCTTCCTGCTGGTGTCCTGGCTGGCCGGGCCGCAGGTGCAGGCGGCGTTCGCGTACGCGGTGGTGTGGTTCCTGCTGTTCGGCGGGGTGCGTCCGGCCTTCGAACTCCAGGCCAAGCGGTCGCGCGGGGGCGCGGGGGACTCGGACGCGGACCAGTTGTCGCGGCTGACGCACGTACCGGCGTGGCTGTGGCTGTTCCTGTTCCACGCGGTGTCCCTGTGCTCGCTGCTCGGCGGCGGCAGGTGGCTGCTGGGTCTGTGAGCGTCCGGGCCCGGCACGAGCGCGTCCCGCGGCGGCGGTGCCGCACGACGCGGCGCGAGCACCCGCCACGGCGGTGGTGCCGCGCCCGGGTCCAGGTCGGGGGCGCGATTCGGTCGAGGGTCGGGGCACGATTCGGTCCCGGGTCGGGGGCGATTCGGTCCCGGGTCCGGGGCGCGCTCCGGTCATGCCATGGCCATGCCCCGCCTGCGCATATATGCGCGGCACTGTCCATGCCACGCTTTCGCTCCGCTTTCGCCTCTTTTGATCAAGATCTCCGGTCACCGACAGCCACTAAAGTGGGCGCATGACCGTGAACCCCGCAGACACCGCCCTCTGGCCCGCCCCGCACGCGACCGGAGCCGTCGACGCGACGGTCCACGTGCCCGGGTCCAAGTCGGTCACCAACCGGGCCCTGGTGCTCGCCGCCCTCGCCTCCGAGCCGGGCTGGCTGCGCCGACCGCTGCGTTCCCGGGACACTCTGCTGATGGCCGGGGCACTGCGCGCGATGGGCGTCGGCATCGAGGAGACGGTGTCCTCCAGCTCCACCGCCGGGGGCGGCACGGGCGAGGCGTGGCGGGTGATCCCCGCCGGGCTGCACGGCCCGGCCACGGTCGACGTCGGCAACGCGGGCACGGTCATGCGCTTCCTGCCGCCGGTCGCCGCGCTGGCCGACGGCCCCGTCCGCTTCGACGGCGACCCGCGGTCGTACGAGCGTCCGCTGCACGGCGTGATCGACGCCCTGCGCGTCCTCGGCGCCCGGATCGACGACGACGGCCGGGGCGCGCTGCCGCTGACCGTGCACGGCAGCGGTGCGCTGGACGGCGGCCCGGTCGCCGTCGACGCCTCCTCCTCGTCCCAGTTCGTCAGCGCCCTGCTGCTGTCCGGGCCGCGCTTCAACCAGGGTGTGGAGGTCCGCCACACCGGCAGCACGCTGCCGTCCATGCCGCACATCCGGATGACCGTGGACATGCTGCGCGCGGTCGGCGCCCAGGTCGACACCCCGGAGTCGGGCGGCGAGCCGAACGTCTGGCGGGTCACCCCGGGCGCGCTGCTCGGCCGCGACCTGACCATCGAGCCCGACCTGTCCAACGCGCAGCCGTTCCTGGCGGCGGCGCTGGTCACCGGCGGCCGGGTCGTCGTCCCGGACTGGCCGGCCCGCACCACCCAGCCCGGCGACCGGCTGCGCGAGATCTTCACCGAGATGGGCGGCAGCTGCGACCTGACCGAGTACGGGCTGGTGTTCAGCGGATCGGGCGTCATCCACGGCATCGACGTGGACCTGGGCGAGGTCGGCGAGCTGACGCCGGGCATCGCGGCCGTCGCCGCCCTCGCGGACTCCCCGTCGTACCTGCGGGGCGTGGCCCATCTGCGGCTGCACGAGACGGACCGGCTGGCCGCGCTCACCAAGGAGATCAACGAGCTCGGCGGCGACGTCACCGAGACGGCCGACGGACTGCGCATCCGGCCCCGCCCCCTGCACGGCGGGACCTTCCGCACGTACGAGGACCATCGGATGGCGACGGCCGGCGCGATCCTCGGGCTGGCGGTGGAGGGCGTGCGGATCGAGAACGTGGCGACGACGGCGAAGACCCTCCCGGACTTCCCGGAGCTGTGGACCGGGATGCTCGGGGCATAGGGGCGATCAGGTCATGCGCCGCTACGGCAAGCACACCGACGAGGACGACATCCGCTCCCGGCCGAACCGCAAGGGCAACCGGCCCCGTACGCACATCCGCCCCAAGCACGAGGACGCCGCCGAGGGCATGGTCCTCACCGTCGACCGGGGCCGGCTGACCGTCCTGGTCGAGGACCGGGCCGTGATCGCCATGAAGGCCCGTGAGCTGGGCCGCAAGGCCGCCGTGGTCGGCGACCGGGTGGCCCTGGTGGGCGATCTCTCCGGCAAGAAGGACACGCTCGCGCGCATCGTGCGCATCGAGGGACGGACCTCGGTGCTGCGCCGCACCGCGGACGACGACGACCCGTACGAGCGCGTGGTCGTCGCCAACGCCGACCAGCTGGCCATCGTCACGGCCCTGGCCGACCCCGAGCCCCGCCCGCGACTGATCGACCGCTGCCTGGTGGCGGCCTTCGACGGCGGGCTGACCCCGCTGCTCGTGCTCACCAAGTCCGACCTGGCCCCGCCGGCCAAGCTCCTGGAGCTGTACGGCGACCTCGACATCCCGTACGTCGTCACCAGCCGCGAGGAACTGGAGAACGGCACCGCCGTCGCCCGGGTCCGCGAGCAGCTCGACGGGAAGATCACCGCCTTCGTCGGGCACTCCGGCGTCGGCAAGACGACGCTGGTGAACGCGCTGGTGCCGCTGGAGCAGCGGCGTACGACCGGGCATGTGAACGCGGTGACGGGCCGCGGCCGGCACACCACGACCTCGGCGCTGGCGCTGCCGCTGGCCGACAGCGACGACGGCTGGGTGGTCGACACCCCGGGCGTACGGTCGTTCGGCCTGCACCATGTGGATCCGTCCCGCGTGATCCACGCCTTCCCCGACCTGGAGCCGGGCACGGAGGGCTGCCCGCGCGCGTGCAGCCACGACGAGCCGGACTGCGCGCTGGACGCGTGGGTGGGCGACGGGCACGCGGACCCGGCGCGGCTGTACTCGCTGCGCCGGCTGCTGGCGACACGGGAGCGCACGGAGGGCGACTGATCCACCGCGCGCGGGCGGCCGGCTTCCTTCACCGGACGGGCGGCTGACTTCCCCTCAAGTGAGGGCGCCTGATTCTCCGTCATGGGGCACAGCGGCACGGGGAAGCCGATCCACCGTCACGACAGGGTCTCCGACCTTCGCGTTGTTTGTTTGGGCCCGGGCCCGGTAAGTGCATAATCGCACCGAGTCGGATCCAAGCCCGACGAGCCCGACCAAGCGGCCGCGAAGCGCAGACAGGCGCTGACACCCGGGAGGACAGCACATGGCGTGGCTGCTGGTAGTCGTGGCAGGCCTGCTCGAAACCGGCTTCGCGGTGTGTCTGAAGCTGTCGCACGGCTTCACCAGGCTCTGGCCGACCGTCGCCTTCAGCTGCTTCGCGCTGGGCAGTTTCGGTCTGCTCACCCTGTCGTTGAAGAAGCTCGACGTGGGCCCGGCCTACGCCGTGTGGACGGGCATCGGCGCGGCGGGCACCGCGATCTACGGCATGGTCTTCCTGGGCGACCTGGTCTCCACCCTGAAGATCGTCTCGATCACCCTGGTGATCGCCGGCGTGATCGGCCTCCAGCTGTCCGGCTCGGCCCACTGACACTTCGCCCGACGGGTGCGTCACACGGCCGACGGGTGCGTCACACGGCCGGCCGGTGCGTCACACGGCCGACGGGCGGGGGAACGCGACGCGCACCAACTCACCGACCTCTCCCTCCCCCGGGGGCGCGGACACACAGGACAGGCCGACACGGACGGCGAGTTCACAGGAGCGTGCCAGCTCCACGATGTCCTGCCGGTCGGCGCCGGGACCGGACAGCGCGGCCACGGCCCGGTCGCGCACGATCGCCACGAAGTCGCCGGGCGAGGGCAGCGGGCCGTCCGCCCGCCGTTGCGCCGGCACCGGCGAGGAGGACGGCACCGCCCGCAGTGTGGGGGTCGGCAGCCCCGCGCTCCAGCAGCCGGTGAGCATGGCCCGTACGAGCGCGTTCCCGCGGGCGGCCGAGGCGGTCCACTCCGCGGTGGCGGTGAGCCGCTCACGGGCGTCGGCGTACGCGGCGAGCGCCCGCTCGATCCCGGCGAGGTAGCCGTCCGCCTCCCGTCTGACCAGCGCCCGGGCCAGGCCGTCCTTGCTGCCGAACTCGTTGTACAGCGTCTGCCGGGACACCCCGGCCGCCGCGGCGACGTCCACCATCCGCACCGCGGACCACGGCAGGCGCGCCAACGCCGTGTAGGCGGCATCCAGCAGGGACTCCCGTGCTGCGGGCATCATCGCCTCCCTGGGCGAGGGGCTCTGCGCCCAGATTTGACGCGCACGGGGGCACTGTCAAGGGTTCTCGGAGGCACCGCGGGGCGCTCGTCGTCCCCGGTACGCGGGCGGCCCCGCGCCGCTCCTCCCGGCGGCCGGCCCGCCGACCCCGGTAGCCCCGCACCCACCTCGGCAGATACGGTTCGTTACATGCCGGACTACCTGGACGACCTCCGCCTCGCCCACGTCCTCGCCGACGCGGCCGACGCCGTGACGATGGACCGCTTCAAGGCTCTCGACCTCAAGGTCGAGACGAAGCCGGACATGACTCCGGTGTCCGAGGCGGACAAGGCGGCCGAGGAACTCATCCGCGGTCAGCTCCAGCGCGCCCGCCCCCGCGACGCCATCCTCGGCGAGGAGTACGGCATCGAGGGCACCGGCCCGCGCCGCTGGGTCATCGACCCGATCGACGGCACCAAGAACTACGTGCGCGGTGTCCCCGTCTGGGCCACCCTCATCTCCCTGATGGAGGCGGCGGAGGGCGGCTACCGGCCCGTCGTCGGCGTGGTCTCCGCACCGGCCCTGGGCCGCCGCTGGTGGGCCGCGAAGGGCCATGGCGCCTTCACCGGCCGCAGCCTGTCCTCGGCGTCGCGGCTGCACGTGTCGCAGGTCTCCGAGCTGGGCGACGCCTCCTTCGCCTACTCGTCGCTGAGCGGCTGGGAGGAGCAGGGCCGGCTGAACGGCTTCCTGGACCTCACCCGCGAGGTGTGGCGCACGCGCGCGTACGGCGACTTCTGGCCGTACATGATGGTCGCCGAGGGGTCGGTCGACCTGTGTGCGGAACCCGAGCTCTCCCTGTGGGACATGGCGGCCACCGCGATCGTGGTGACGGAGGCGGGCGGCACCTTCACCGGCCTCGACGGCCGGCCCGGCCCGCACAGCGGCAACGCGGCCGCGTCGAACGGGTTGCTGCACGACGAACTGCTGGGGTACCTCAACCAGCGCCGCTGATCGGCACAGATGAGCGTGCGCGCCCTCAATTGGCCGCGCACGCCCCCTTGTTGACCTCTGCTTTACCTGTCACGCTGTGGACACCCCCCACTTGTGAACTTGTGCATCACCTTGGGCGCCTCAGGCGCCGGGCCCGAACCCCCGGGGGTTTCCTAGGAGGTGGCTCCAGACCATGCTCGTCCGCGACGCCATGAGCACGGTGGTCCTCACCATCGGCCCCGATCACACCCTCCGCCAGGCTGCCGCCCTGATGTCCGCGCGCCGCGTCGGTGCCGCCCTGGTCCTCGACCCGGACGCCGGCGGCATCGGCATCCTCACCGAGCGCGACATCCTCAACTCCGTCGGCCTGGGCCAGAATCCGGACACCGAACGCACCCACGCCCACACCACCAACGACGTCGTGTTCGCCGCCCCGACCTGGACGCTGGAGGAGGCCGCAGGCGCCATGGCCCACGGGGGCTTCCGGCATCTGATCGTGCTCGACGGCGACGAGCCGGCCGGCATCGTCTCGGTCCGCGACGTCATCCGGTGCTGGGCACCCGCCCGGCAGCCCGCGCAGCACGTCCCCGCCTGAGCGCGGCGGCACGCGCTGGGCCGTACGGCAAAAACCGAGGGCCGGAACCCTTTCGGATTCCGGCCCTCGGCCTTCAGTAGCGGGGACAGGATTTGAACCTGCGACCTCTGGGTTATGAGCCCAGCGAGCTACCGAGCTGCTCCACCCCGCGTCGGTGAATGGAACACTACGTCAAGGGTGCGGACAGAAGCAAATCACTTGGCGATCCGCGCTACGGAGGGCGACGGAGGCCCCCGGACCCGGGACGGGCGACAGCCCGGACGGGCGCGGCCGGGGTGGACTCGGCCGGGGTGGACTCGGCCCGGCAGGGCTCAACCTGGCGGGGCGCGACCCGGCGGGGCGCGACCCGGCGGGGCGCGACCTGGCGGGGCGGGCACAGTCCGGCGGAGACGATCCGGACAAGCGCAACCGGGAAAGGCGCAACCATGGCGGGGACGCGGCCCGCCTGGACGAGCGACGGCTCTGACGGACTCGCGGACGCAGCCCGGTGGGCCAAGCGACAGCCCAGGCGGACGCGGCCCGGCCAAGGCAGGCACAGCCCGGGCTGGCACGACCGGGACAGGCACAGCCCGGGCCGGCACGACCGGGACAGGCGCGGCCCGGCAGGGCGAGTGGCAAGCCGGGTGAGCGGGCTCGCCGGCCCCTCGGCCGGGGTCAGGCCGACAGTTCCTGGCGCAGCGCGTCCCGCAGCCGGGCCGCCCGCTCCGACACCTCCGTCGGCCCCAGGGAGACGGCCCGATCGGCCCACCGCTGCCCCTCGGCCAGTTCGCCACGACGCGCGTAGACCAGGGCGAGCCGGAGCGCCGCCCGTCCGTGCCCGGCGTCGGCGGCACGGGTCCACCACACGGCCGCCTCGGGCTCGCTGCCCTCCCGGGCCAGCAGGAGCCCGAGATTGAACGCGCCGTTGCGCGACCCCGCCTCGGCAGCCGCCCGGTACCAGCGGGCCGCCTCCACCACATCGCCCCGGTCGGCCGCGAGCATCCCGACGCGCACCTGTGCCCGCCGGTGCCCCTGGGTGGCCGCCCGCTCGTACCACTCCTCGCACTCGGTCTTCTCGTGGACGTGCTCCCCGAGTTCGTGCGTGGACGGCGGAGGCCGGCGCGCGTCCAGCACGGCGGCCAGCCGGTACGCGGCCTCCGCGCTGCCGCCGCCCGCGGCGCAGCGCAGATGCCGCTCCGCCTCCTGCTCGTCCCCGTCCCGCAGCCGGGCGATCCCGACCTGGAGCGCCGCCTCGGTGTGCCCGGCCGCCGCCGCCCGCTCGTACCACCGCAGCGCGGTCTCGTCCTCGCTCTCCGTGCCCCGCCCGGCGTACAGGATGCCCAGGTTGAACGCGGCGTCGACGCTCCCGGCCTCCGCCGCCTTGGAGAACCACGGCTCGGCGCCGGTCGTGTCGCCGCCCTGGAGCAGCAGGATCGCCAGCGCGTTCGCGGCCTCCCGGTGTCCGGCGTAGGCGGCGCGCCGGTACCACTGCTCGGCCTGCGCGGTCCGCCCCTGTTCGGCGCAGAGCAGGCCGAGGTTGTAGGCACCGTTGTCGTCGCCGGCGTCCATCGCGGCCCGGTACCAGCGCTCGGCGGTCTGGGTCTCACCGCGCTCGGCGTGCAGCGCGCCCAGCGCGTTCGCCGCGTTGCCGTCGCCGTCCTGGGCGGCCCGCAGCCACCACACGGCGGCGCTCTCGCTGTCCCCGGCGTCCCGCAGCAGGAAACCGAGAGCGCAGGCGGCCTGCGCCTCCCCGTCCTTGGCGGACGTCAGATACCAGCGGCCGGCCTCCTTGAGCTCACCGCGCTTCTCCAGGATCGCCCCGAGCTGCAGGGCGGCCCGGCGATGGCCGCGCGCGGCCGCCTGCCGGTACCACTGCTCGGCCTCGACCTCGACCTCCGTCTCGGTCTCCGTCGCGGCCGGTACGACGGCGCCGTCGCCGTCGGCCTCCCGCCCGTGCCGCCGGTCCAGCGCCCTGGCCAGCCGGTACGCCGCCTCGCGATGGCCCCGCTCGGCGGCCGCCCGCATCCACTGCTCGGCCCCGCCGTCCCCACGGTGCTCCAGCAGGTCGGCGAGGGCGTACGCGCCGAGGGCGTGGCCCTGCTCGGCGGACTGGCGCAGCCAGTACTCGGCGGCCGGCTCGTCCCCGCGCTCCCGGTGGTACCGCCCGAGGGCGTGGGCGGCCGCCGCGGATCCCGCGACGGCGGCGATCCGCCACCATCCCGCGGCGTCGTCGGCGTAACCGCGCTGATAGAGAAGAACACCCAGGTTGTTGGCGGCGGCACGGTCGCCCGCGGTGGTGGCGCCGCGCAGATACGGCTCGGCGCCGTCGAGGTCGCCGCGGCGCAGCAGCATGGCCCCGAGTACGCTCATCGCCTCGACCTCGCCGGCCTCCACGGCGAGCCGCAGGCGCGCCTCTTCCGCAGCCTCGCCGGTCTCGTCCCGGTCGGAAGGCTGCACAAGGTCAGCCGGCTGCACAAAGTCAGCAGACCGCACAAACCGCCCTGTCTCCAACAGAGTTGCCTTGTCCCCCATAACGTCCATCGTCGCACCACCCGCAACCTGGGTACATCCGGTATACCGCAGTCAGTGAAGGTCACTTCAGCGTTTTGTCGACATGCCCACAGAGAGACAAGTCAAACACGGATCCCCCCAACTCCCCCTGGCGGCGCGGCGGTCGCGGGCATCGGCACATGCGTTCGCACAGCGCGAAGGCCCGGATCCTTGGAGGATCCGGGCCTTCGCGATAAGTAGCGGGGACAGGATTTGAACCTGCGAC
>NZ_JBEOWS010000116.1:0-25129 GCF_040296125.1 Streptomyces sp. NPDC002265
TGAGGCTCGGGGGCGCAGCCGTAACGGCAGGGCACGAGGCGTCAGGCCGGACGACCACCCACTGCGTCGCGTTCGGACCCGGATCGCCTGCCGTGACCAGGGCCTGCCGTCCGGCGGGGCGCGGCCACCCTCCTGCCGAGCTTGCCTACGGTATGGGAGAGAATATCCCGTCTGTCCCGGAGGTCTCGTGCTCCGCAAACATGCGAAGAAGAAGGCGCGTCCGGTCGAGGCCATCGAACCACCGAGCACGGCCGAAACGGTGATCGTCGTCGCCTCGGTCACACTGGTGGTGGCGATCCTGGACGTCGTGTCGCAATCCCCGGTGTGGCTTCTCGGCCTTCTCGTGTTCCTTCCGGGGTCCGCATCGGCGCTGTGCACCGTCCGGCAGACCAAGTTCGTGTTCGCCTGGACCGAACTCGTGGTCATCGTGACCCTACTGGCCCGGCACGGTGAGGGGCGGCCATTGCTCGACAGGATCCTCATGATCCTGCTCACCCTCGTCCTGGGCGCCGCCTCCGTCTACGCCTGCCACCGCCGCATCAGCCGCGAGCAGGAGATGCTGCGGCTGCGCTCCACCGCGGCCGCGATGCAGCGCCACATCCTGCGCCCTCTGCCCATGGTCACCGATGACGTCCTGGTGAACGGTCTGTACGAGCCCGTGCAGGAGGACCGGCTGGTCGGCGGTGACATCTACGACGTCGTCGAATCACCCTGGGGGACCCGGGTGCTCATCGGTGACGTCCAAGGCAAAGGACTCCCCGCGGTCGGCGCCGCGTTCGCCGTCATCGGTGCCTTTCGCGCCACGGCTCACCACGAGCCGACCCTGACCGCTCTCGTCGACGCGCTGGACGCCTCCGTCGTGCGGCACAACTCCTACGCGGCGAAGACCGGCGACGACGAACGGTTCGTCACCGCGCTCATCCTCAACATCGATGCGGGCGCGGAGGCACAGGCCATCAATTGCGGCCACATCCTGCCGCAGGTGCTGCAGGAGGCCAGCGTGACGACACCGGTCCTCACGTCCGGCGTCCCGCTCGGTCTCGCCGACCTCGCCACCGAACCCGTGACCGTCGACTGGTTCGTCTTCCCGCCCGGCGCGACAGTGCTGCTGACCACGGACGGACTCACTGAGACCCGCGCCGACGACGGCGCCTTCTACCCCCTCACCGAGCGCCTGACCGAGCGCGTCGCCCAGCCCACGCCGCTCTCCCCCACCGACCTGCCGCGTGCGCTCTACGACGACGCACGTGCGTTCGCCGGGGACGACGAGCAGCACGACGACGTGGCGGTGCTGACACTCCGGCGGTCACCTAACCGCTGAGAGCTCCGGCGTTCGTGCACAGGCCACCCCGCTCACGGCGGGGGCACCGGGGCCGGCCGGACCGGCCTCGCCCGGCCCGTCTCGGTCCCGTCCGGGTCTCACACGCTGAGTACCGCCCGTACGGCCTGTTCGGCGGCTGTTCCGCCCTCGCCCGAGGACGTCACCCGCCCGGCCTCCAGTACGTAGTACTGCCGGGCGGCGCGCATGGCGAACCCGACGTGCTGTTCGACGAGGAGGACGGAGAGGCCGCCGCGCCGGGTGAGGGCGAGGATCGTCTCCTCGATCTCTGCGACGACCGACGGCTGGATGCCCTCCGTGGGCTCGTCGAGCAGCAGGAGCCTGGGGCGGGTGATCAGCGCGCGAGCGATGGCGAGTTGCTGGCGCTGGCCGCCGGAGAGCAGGCCGGCGCGGCGGCCGGACAGCTCGCGCAGAACCGGGAAGAGGTCCAGTGCCTCGGCGGTCGCCTCTCTGCCGTCGGGGCGGCCGTCGGAGACGAGTCGGAGGTTCTCGGCGGTGGTGAGGTGGGGGAAGCACTGCTGGCCCTGGGGGACGTACGCCATCTTGCGGGCGACCCGCTGGTGCGGGGCGAGGTGGGTGATGTCCTCGCCGTCGAGCCGGACGGTTCCGCTCCTGGGCTTGATGAGGCCCATGGCGGTGCGCAGCAGCGTGCTCTTGCCGGCGCCGTTGTGGCCGAGGACGGTGGCGACTCCGTCCTTCGGGACGGTGACCGTGACGCCGTGCAGGACCGTGGTGCGGTCGTAGCCGGCCTGGACGGAGCTGATCTCCAGCATCTGCCTCACGCCTCCTCGGCGATGGCCACGGCTGTGGCGGGAGCGGGCTCGGGTTCCGTGGTCCGGCCGAGGTAGACCTCCTGGACGTCGGCGTCGGCCTGGACCTCGGCGACGGTGCCCTCGCTGAGGACCTTGCCGGCGTGCAGGACACTGACGCTGCGGGCGAAGGAGCGCATGAAGTCCATGTCGTGCTCGATGACGACGACCGTGCGGTCCGTGCTGATCCGCTGGAGCAGCGCGCCGGTCGCCTCGCGCTCGTCGTGGCTCATGCCGGCGACCGGTTCGTCGAGCAGCAGCAGCCGCACGTCCTGGACGAGCAGCATCCCGATCTCCAGCCACTGCTTCTGCCCGTGGGCGAGGACGCCGGCGGGGCGGTCGCGCAGGTGGGTCAGCCCGGTGGTCTCCATCGCCTTCGCCACCGGCTCGGGAATGCCTGTTCGGCGCCGGAGCATCGTCCATGGGCCCCGTCCGGCGCCCGCCGCGATGTCGAGGTTCTGCAGGACGGTCAGCTCCTCGAAGACCGTGGCCGTCTGGAACGTGCGTCCGATCCCCATGCGGGCGATCTTGTGGACCGGCCTGCCCAGCAGGTCCTGGTCGCCGAAGCGCACCGAGCCCGTGGCCTTCACGAGGCCGGTGACGGCGTCGACCAGGGTGGTCTTGCCGGCGCCGTTGGGGCCGATGAGGAAGCGCAGGTCTCCGGGGTGGATGTCGAGGTCGACGCCGTCGACGGCCGTGAACCCGTCGAAGGTCACCCGCAGGTCGCGGACGGTCAGTCCCTCGCCGCTCATGCCGTCTCTCCCGTCGTACGAGTAGCGGTACCGGTGGCGGCACGGCGCCGGCGCAGGACGACGCCCAGGGAGGCCAGACCGCCGGGCAGGAAACCGACCGCGACCACGAACAGCAGGCCCTGGAGATACGTCCACGCGGCGGGGAAGGCGTCGGAGAGCGTGCTCTGCGCCCAGGCCACCGCGATCGCGCCGAGCACCGCGCCCACCAGCGAGGCCCGGCCGCCGACCGCAGCGCCGATGACGAAGCCGATGGAGGGCACGATCCCGATCAGCGCCGGGGAGATGATCCCGACCGCCGGGACGAAGAGGGCACCGGCCAGGCCCGCCATGCCGGCCGCGAGGACGTACGCGACGAGCTTGACGTTGGCCGGGTCGTAGCCGAGGAAGCGTACCCGCTCCTCGGAGTCCCGTACGGCGACGAGGAGTTCACCGAACCGGCTGACGAACAGCTGGCGCGCGCCGATCATCAGGAGCAGCAGGACGGCGGCGATGACGAAGTACACCATCCGCTGGTTGACGGGGTCGTCGAGGGAATAGCCGAAGAAGCCCTGGATGTCGGTGAGGCCGTTGGTGCCGCCTGTGGTGGCCTGCTGGCCGATCAGCCAGATGGACAGGGCTGCGGCCAGCGCCTGGCTGAGGATCGCGAAGTAGGCGCCTCTCACCCGGCGGCGGAAGACGAAGAAGCCGAGGAGCGCGGCGACCGCCATCGGCAGCAGCACCGTCATGGCGAGGGCGAAGCCCGGATCGGCGAACGGCCTCCACCACCAGGGCAGGGTGTCGCCCGTGCCGTACAGCTGCATGAAGTCGGGCAGGGTCTCGCCGGTGGCGGCCGCGTCGGCGAGCTTGAGATGCATGGCCATGGCGTAGCCGCCGAGGCCGAAGAAGACGCCCTGGCCGAGCACCATGAGCCCGCCGCGGCCCCAGGCGAGGCTGACGCCGACCGCGACGATCGCGTAACACAGGTACTTCGCGAGGAGGTTGAGGCGGAAGTCGGAGAGAAGGACCGGTGCCACGCCGAGGAGGAGTACGGCGCCGAGAACGAACCCGGCGGGGACGCGCAGCCGCTCCGGCCAGGACGGGGACGGCGGGGTCACCGCGGGCGAGGTGAGGGGGGTCGTGGTCGTCATGCCAGGCTCCGGGTGCGCAGTGTGTACAGGCCCTGGGGTCGCCACTGCAGGAAGGCGACGATCGCCACCAGCACGATGACCTTGGCGACGCTGACCGTCGTCGAGTACTCGAGGACCGATTGCAGGATGCCCAGCGCAAAGGCGGTGATGACACTGCCCTTGAGCTGTCCGATGCCGCCCACGACGACGACCAGGAAGGCGTCGACGATGTAGTTGGTGCCCATCGTCGGGCCGATCGGGCCGACCAGGGTGAGGGCGACGCCGGCCACGCCCGCGAGGCCCGAGCCGATGAAGAAGGTGATGCGGTCGACGTGCCCGGTGGCGATTCCGGACACCTCGGCCAGGTCGCGGTTCTGGACGACGGCCCGGATACGGCGGCCCAGTGGCGTGAGTTTCAGGACGAGGGTGAGGACGAGGACGCTCAGCAGGGCCAGACCCAGGATGAACAGGCGGTTGTTGGCGAAGGTGATGCCGCCGCCCAGCGCGATGTTGCCGGTGAGGATGTCGGGCGCGGCAGTCTGCACGTTCGGGGCGCCGAAGATGTCGCGGGCGAGCTGCTGGAGCATCAGCGACACGCCCCAGGTCACCAGCAGCGTGTCCAGCGGGCGTGTGTAGAGGCGGCGGATGAGCAGCCATTCCAGCAGGGCGCCCATGGCTCCGGCGGCCAGGAAGGCGATCGGCAGGGCGACGAGCAGCGAGACGCCCGCGCTGCTGATGGACCTCTGCAGCACGTACGTGGTGTAGGCGCCGGCCATGATGAACTCGCCGTGCGCCATGTTGATCACGCCCATCTGGCCGAAGGTCAGGGTCAGGCCGAGGGCGATGAGCAGCAGGACGGCACCGATGCTGATGCCGGTGAGGGACTGGTTGAGGATCACCGTCATGGAGTCGGCTCCGGGTCGGGGACAGAAGGCGTACGCGTGTGCCGTGGGCCCGGCCCTGTGCAGAGGGCCGGGCTCAGTGCCGGGCGGGGCGTGGCTCAGGAGAGTGCGGAGGCCCAGGAGTAGCCCTTGAGGTACGGGTCCGGCTTGACCGGCTTGCCGGAGTTCCACACCTCGGTGATCAGGCCGTCGGAGCCGACCTTGCCGATCCGGGCGGTCTTGTAGACATGCTGGGTGGCGCCGTCCACGGTCACCTTGCCCTCGGGGGCGTCGAGTTCGATGCCGTCGGAGGCGGCTTTCACCTTCGCCACGTCGAAGGACCCGGCCTTCTCGACCATCGCCTTCCACAGGTGGACGGAGATGTACGCGGCCTCCATCGGGTCGGAGGTCGGCTTGTCCTTGCCGTACGCCGCCTGGTACGCGGCCACGAACTTCGTGTTCGCCGCGCCGGGCGTGGTCTCGTAGTAGTTCCAGGCCGTGAGCTGGCCGTCCAGGTACTGGGTGCCGATGCTCTTGACCTCCTCCTCGGCGATGGAAACCGAGAGCACCGGCAGGCTCTTCGCGGTCAGGCCCGCGGACTTGTACTCCTTGAAGAAGGCCACGTTGGAGTCACCGTTGAGGGTGTTGAACACGGCGTCCGCACCGGCGCCCTTGACCTTGTTGACGATGGTTCCGAACTCCGTGGAACCGAGGGGGGCGTAGTCCTCGCCGACGACCTCCATGCCGTTGGCCTTCGCGTACGCCTTGATGATTTTGTTGGCGGTACGCGGGAAGACGTAGTCGCTGCCGACCAGGTAGAGCTTGGTCAGGCCCTGCTTCTTGAGGTAGTCCAGCGCGGGCACGATCTGCTGGTTGGTGGTGGCGCCGATGTAGAAGATGTACGGCGACTGCTCCAGGCCTTCGTACTGCACGGGGTAGAACAGCAGCGACTTGTACCGTTCGAAGACCGGCTTGACGGCCTTTCGGCTGGCCGAGGTCCAGCAGCCGAAGGTGGCCACGACCTTGTCGTCCTTGATGAGGGCCTCTGCCTTCTCGGCGAAGGTGGGCCAGTCGGAGGCGCCGTCCTGGCTGACGGCCTCGAGCTTCTTGCCCAGCACGCCACCGGCGGCGTTGATCTCCTTCACCGCGAGCAACAGCGCGTTGTGGACGGTGACTTCACTGATCGCCATGGTGCCCGAGAGCGAGTTCAGCAGGCCGACCTTGACTGTGTCGCCGGACGTGTCGGCCTCGGCGCCGGAGCCGGTGGACGCGTTGTCGCCCGTCTTGGCGCCGCACGCACTGAGGGCGGCCGACGCGCCTGCGGCCGAAATGGCGGTGAGGAGACCGCGTCGGCTGATGCTGAACCCTGACATGCACAACCTCCTTGCCCCGAAGGGCGATGCGAAGAGAGCGGAAAGACTCTGGGGAGGGAATGAAGGGGCACGCGCTTCAGAAGTGGCGGTGTCGGCGCACGAGTTCCCCAGCCGTTCCGGGGTGGTGTCCGGGCTGGTCGCTGAAGTGCGACACAGCCTGCGGGGAAACTGTTTCAACCGCGTTTCGGAGCAATTGAAGAACAGTTTCCAGTGAAAGTAACCCGGGCGTCCGAAATCGAAGAAGTCGCTGCCGAATACATCCGTCGAGGGCATCACGACAACGGCGATCAATGCTTCCCACGGAAAGGAACAGTTATTCTGATTCCCTCTTTTCAAGAGCCCGGTCATCGACGGTGGCCTCGGGCGCACCGTTCGGCGAGCACGAGTGGAGGAGCACGATGGCGAGACGGCCCCAGGAACTGGTCTACCTGCTCACACGGGCCGAACGCCTCGCCGAGCGCCGAGTGCAGTCCGTCCTGGAAGAGTTCGAGTGCTCCGTGGAGGCATGGCGGGTGCTCGACCTGCTCTCCGACGGGCAGGACCACACCATGACCGCCCTTGCCGGCCACGCCTTCCTGCCGGCTCCCAGCCTCACCAAACTGATGGACCGACTCGGCGACCAGAACCTGGTCCACCGTCGCATCGACCCGGCCGACCGGCGCCGCGTCCTGGCCCGTCTCACCCCACGGGGCATGCAGCACTGGCAGTCGATGGCGCGTGAAGTGCGGTCCGACTGGCGGGACTTGGACCACCTGCTCGCGAGCGAGGAACTGCAACGCCTGCTCGCAGAGCTCGCCGAGGCCCTGGAAGGACGGTGCACCACCGTTGCGGCGCGCCTCAGAACAGGGCGTACGGCAAAGGCAGTCGAGCGAGCACATTGAAGTCGGGCTCGACCCGGCCCCGGCTGCGGGGGCAGGACCCGGGCGGACCGGCCACGCGGGTCCCGCTCACCTTGCGTCAGGTGTGGTCTACACGGGAAGAGTCAGTGGATCGGTGTTGCCGTGCCGCTCAGGGGACGACCCGTTCCGCCTCGGTGGGCTGCGACGATCTCAGCCGCGATGGACAGGGCGGTCTCCTCGGGGGTACGGCCTTTCAGGTCAAGTCCGATGGGCGACTTGAGCCGCGCCAACTCCTCGTCGCCCAGGCCTGCTCCACGCAGTCGGCGGTCCCGGTCGGCATGGGTACGGCGTGAACCCATCGCGCCCACGAAGGCGACTGGCAGCCGTAGTGCGACCTCCAGCAGGGGGATGTCGAACTTGGCGTCGTGCGTCAGGACGCACAACACGGTCCGTTCGTCGGTCCTGGTGCCCCGCAGATAGCGGTGCGGCCAGTCCACGACGACCTCGTCCGCTTCGGGGAAACGGGCCGGCGTGGCGAACACCGGCCTGGCATCGCACACAGTGACGTGAAAGCCCAGGAACTTGCCGGCCCGTACCAGTGCCGCGGCGAAGTCGACCGCGCCGAACACGATCATCCGCGGCGGCGGTGTGCCCGCCTCCACGAGCAGGACGAGGCCGTCCGGGCAGTGCGAGCCGTCCGGCGAGAGCTCGACGGTGCCTGTGCGGCCCGCATCGAGCGCGGCCCGGGCCTGTGCCGCGGCTGTGCGGTCGAGGCCGTCGTGCATCCCGAGACCGCCTTCCGCGGAGCCGTCGCCATGTACGAGGACGGCAGTACCGAGGTGCTCGGGCGAGCCCTCGACGACTCGGGCCAGGGCCACCGGCTCGCGCTTGTCCAGGGCGTTCAGGGCGGATTGCAACAGGGCCCTGACCGGTGTGTCCGCGAGCACGGGCGTGACGATCACGTCGAGGACGCCGCCGCAGGTCAGGCCCACGGCGAAGGCGTCCTCGTCGCTGTAGCCGAAGCGTTCCACGATGCCGCGCCCGGTCTCCAGCGCCTGAGCGCACAGGTCGTGGACCGCGCCCTCGACGCAGCCCCCCGACACCGAGCCGATGACGGTGCCGGCCCGGTCGACGGCCAGGGCGGCACCGGGGCCGCGCGGTGCGCTGCCGCTGACGGACACCACGGTGGCCACGGCGATGTCACGGCCGTCGTCCAGCCAGGCCCGCAGTTCCGGGAGCAGGTCAAGCATCGGTGCCCGCCGTCGAGAGAACGCGGTCCGGGCGGATCGGCAGGCTGCGATGCCGTACGCCTGTGGCATGCCAGACGGCGTTGGCGATGGCGGCCGCGGCGCCGACGATGCCCACCTCGCCGATGCCCTTGATGCCGGACGAGTCGTCGGGGTCGGCGTCATCCACCCAGTCCGCCTCGATGTGCGGGACGTCGGCATGCGTGGCCACGTGATAGCCGGCCAGGTCGGCGCCGACAACGCCGCCGAACGCCGGATCGCGCACGGCTTCCTCGTGCAGGGCCATGGAGATGCCCCAGATCATGCCGCCGGTGAACTGGCCGCGCGCGGTCAGCGGGTTGACGATGCGCCCGGCGGCGAAGATGCCGAGCATGCGTCGTACGCGGACCTCGCCCGTGGCCGGGTCCACGGCGACCTCGGCGAACTGGGCGCCGTAGGAGTGGCGTTCCAGGTTCGCCAGCGCGGCGATCTGTGCGGTGGTGTCCGATCGCACGGTGATTCCCTCTGCGGGTATCGCCATGCCGGGGACGAGGCGCTCTCGCAGGTCGCGGGCGGCCGCGATGACGGCCATGGACCAGGAGCGCGTGCCCATCGAGCCGCCCGCGATCATCGCGAAGCCGAACTCGCTGTCCCCGATCAGCACGGTCACCCGCTCCGGGGGGACGTCGAGGGCGTCCGCCGCGACAAGGGTGAGCGCGGTCCGTGCGCCGGTGCCGATGTCGGCGGCCGATATCCGTACGGTGAAGCGGCCGTCGGCTTCAGCGGTGATGGTGGCGGTGGAGGGGGCGGCCCCCGCGGGGAAGGACGCGGCGGCGGTCCCGGTGCCCAGCAGCCAGCGACCGTCGCGCCGCACGCCCGGGCGGGGGTCCCGCTCGGCCCAGCCGAAGCGGCGCGCTCCTTCTTCAAAGCAGGCGCGCAGGTTGCGGCGGGCGAAGGGCAGCCCGGAGACCGGGCCCCGGTCGGGTTCGTTGCGCAGCCGCAGTTCGATCGGGTCGATGCCGCACTTCTCGGCGAGTTCGTCGAGTGCGGCTTCCAGGGCGAAGGATCCTGGCGCCTCACCGGGTGCGCGCATGAAGGTGGGGCTGGGGACGTCGAGCCGGACGACGCGGTTCTCCGTGTGGTGGGCGTCGGCGTCGTACATCACCCGTGCCACACCGGCGCTCGGCTCGACGAACTCGTACACCGTGGCCGTGCGGCTCACCGAACGGTGGTCCAGGGCGCGCAGCCGTCCGTCGGCGTCCGCCCCGAGCCTGACCCGTTGCACCGTCGGGCTGCGATGCCCGGCCAGCGTGAACATCTGGGGCCGGGTCAGCGCCACGCGCACCGGCCGCTGGAGGATCATCGCGGCCATCGCGGCCGCCACCTGGTGAGCGCGCACGCCCTTGCTGCCGAAGCCGCCGCCCACGTGCTCCGAACGCACCCGGACCGATGCGGGATCGAGCGAGAACAGGTTCGCCAGCTCGCCCAGCACCCAGGTGGCGCCCTGGTTGGAGTCGACGACCTCCAGACGGCCGTCCTCCCAGCGGGCGGTCGCCGTATGGGGCTCCATGGGGTGGTGGTGTTCCTCCGGGGTGGTGTACTCCTCGTCCACGACGGCGGCCGACGCGGCAAGTTCGGCTTGCAGGTCGCCCTTGTCCGTCACCCCGGGCATGTGGCCGTCCACCGGGTAGGAGTCTGGGTGGTCTCCGTCGAACTCGGTGTCGTGCGGAAGCAGTTCGTAGTCGATGACCAGGGAATCGGCCGCCTCGCGCGCCTGTTCGGGCGTCTCCGCGACGACGAGGGCCACCGGCCAGCCCAGGTGGGGCACCGTGTCGTTCTGGAAGACGGCGTAGGTGGGATCGGGCTTGATGCCCATCAGTCCGACGTAGTCGGTGTTCAGGCGTGGGGCGCTGCGGTGGTCCAGGACGGCGAGGACACCGGGCATGTCGAGGACGGGAGCGCTCGCGATGTCACGAACGCGCCCCCGTGCCACGGTGGACAGCACCAGCCGGCCGTAGCAGAGTCCGGTGAAGGGGATGTCGCCCGCGTAGCGTGCCGCGCCGGTCACCTTCTCCCGGCCCTCCACCCTCGTATGAGCCGTACCGACCGCGCGTACGGCGGTCTTCTGTGCCGTGGTCGTCATCGCGTGGCCTCCTCGTGGAGCTCGCTCAGCACGGCCACGGTCAGGTTGCGCACGAGGGTCACCTTGTATCCGTTGCGCGGCAGCGGCCGGGCCGCCCGCAGTTCGGCTTCGGCGGCGGCCGCGTACGTCTCGGCGGTGGCGGGCGCCCCGATCAGGACCCGCTCCGCGGCACGGGCGCGCCAGGGCCTGGAGGCGACCGCGCCGAACGCGAGGCGCGCGTCGCGCACGATGCCGTCGCGTATGTCGATCGCGGCGGCCACGGATGCGAGGGCGAAGGCGTAGGAGGCGCGCTCGCGTACCTTGCGGTACCGGGAGCGGGCCGCGACCGGCACCGGCGGCAGTGAGACGCCGGTGATCAGCGCACCCGCCGGCAGGGCCGTCTCGCGGTGCGGCGTGCCGGCGACCGGCAGGTACATCCCCTCCAGCGGCAACTCGCCCGATCCGTACGCGGTTTCGTAGTGCACGACGGCGTCGAGGGCGGTCAGGGCGACGGCCATGTCCGAGGGGTGTACGGCCACACAGGTCTCGGATGCGCCGAGGATCGCATGGTTGTGGTGCTCGCCGCTCAGGGCTGGGCAGCCGCTGCCGGGGGTGCGCTTGTTGCACGGCTTGGTCGTGTCGGTGAAGTAGGCGCAGCGGGTGCGCTGGAGGAGGTTGCCGCCGACCGTGGCCATGTTGCGCAGCTGGCCGGAGGCACCGGCGAGTACGGCCTGGGCCAGCATCGGATAGTGGCTGCGGACGTCGGGGTGGGCGGCGAGGTCGCTGTTGGTGACCGTGGCGCCGACGCGCAGTCCGCCGTCGGGCGCCGGCTCGATCAGGTCCAGCGGCAGATGCCGTACGTCGACGAGGCGAACGGGCCGTTCCACACCGCACTTCATCAGGTCGACCAGGTTGGTCCCGCCTGCGAGGTAGCACGCGTGCGGATCGGCGTCGAGGAGGGCGACGGCACCCGGCACGTCGGGGGCCCTGCGGTAGTCGAACTCCTTCATGCGGCCGCCTCCGCGGTCCGTGTCCGGACATCCGCGTCCGGCGAGGCGTCCGCCTCGGCGGCTCGTGCGACGGCCTGGACGATCGACGTGTAGGCGCTGCACCGGCACAGGTTGCCGCTCATCCGCTCGCGGATCTCCGCGGGGGTCAGGGACGGCGGCCCGGCTGCCGGACGTACATCGCCCGAAACGGCACTCGGCCATCCGGCGGCGTGCTCCGCGAGCATGCCGATCGCCGAACAGATCTGTCCGGGTGTGCAGTAGCCGCACTGGTAGCCGTCCAGTTCGAGGAACGCCTGCTGAACAGGATGCAGCCGGTCGCCCTCCGCGACACCTTCGATCGTGGTGATCTCGCGCCCTTCGGCCGCGACCGCGAGTTGCAGACAGGCCACCGTCCTGCGGCCGTCGACCAGGACGGTGCAGGCACCGCACTGGCCTTGATCGCAGCCCTTCTTGGTGCCGGTCAGGTCGAGCTGCTCGCGCAGGGCGTCGAGCAGGGTGGTGCGGTGATCGACGGGCAGTGTGTGCTGCTCGCCGTTGATGTGCAGGGTGATGACACTGGACGTCGTTAAGTCCATGAACAACTTCCTTCTCACACAAACTGTTTGACGTACGCCGACCTCGGCGCGGCGCGGGACGGCCACGTGCGGTGCGCGTCGCCGTGGTGATGGCGTGTGCGGCATCGCAGGTGATCCGGCCCGCGCGGGGATGTCGGTGAGGGCGCTCGGATCGGCAGGAATGGGCGGCACGGCTGTGAATGGAGCGCTGATGTCAGCGGCGGACTGCCGTGCGGGCCCCGTCCCTCGCTAGACTGGACCTCAACCGGACAGCTGTCCGCTACCTGGAAACGTAACGGACAGTTGTCCGCTTAGCAAGGGCGCGCTCCAGCCACGCACCTTGAGGGGAGTGACCATTGCAGAAGGACGGGAACACCCCTCTACGCGCGGACGCACAGCACAACCGTGAACGCATTCTGCGCACTGCTCTGAGCGAGCTGACCCGGTGTCCGGCCGCGCCGCTCAGCGCCATCGCCAGGAAGGCGGGAGTCGGCCAGGGCACGTTCTACCGCAACTTCCCCAACCGCGAGACCCTCGTTCTGGAGATCTACCGCCACGAGATGCGTCAGGTCGCCGACAGCGCGAGCGATCTGCTCCAGGAACTGCCGCCGACGCAAGCACTGCGTACCTGGATGGACCGGCTGGCCGAGTTCGCCATGGCCAAAGCGGGGCTGGCCGAGGCGATGCGCCTGGCCACCAGTGCGCCGGGAGGCCCCGCCAAGCCCTCCCCCACCCCCCTCACCACGGCGGCCGGGCTCCTGCTGCGCGCCAACGAGGAAGCGGGCACCACACGCCCCGGGGTCACCCCCGACGACTTCATCCTCGCCATCGCAGGCCTGTGGCAGCTGACCCCGGACGAGGACTGGCGCCCGCGCGCCGCCCGGCTTCTCGACCTCGTCATGGCCGGGTTGCGGGCGGGCGCCCCGGGCCGCGTCCCGCCGTCCGACAGTGAGTGAGCCCGGCCCCGCCCGCTCGGGGTAACGCTGCCGCGACTCGCCCGACACTCTCCGTCACGGCATACCAAATGTCCTTGTTGCTACGTTATGGCGGCTCGATGACCGCAGCAGGCGGCCCTCGGCGACAAGGTCGAGGAGACCTCAGGACATGGGCCGACCCACGCGCCGCGACGTGCTCAGAGGAACCGGCGCGCTCGGCGCCACCGCCGCCCTCCACGGAGCACTGGGGGCACCGGCATGGGCGAGTCCCGGAAACGGCGAGGGCGACATCGTCGACGTGGCGGTCATCGGCGCCGGAGTGTCCGGGGCGTACGCGGCCTGGCGGCTGCTCGGCCGGGAAGCCAAGGGCAGCCGCGTACTCGACAAGTTGCGCCGGCGCCGCCGCGGCCCCCTCAAGGTACGCCTCTTCGAGGGCAGCGAGCGGATCGGCGGCCGCCTCTTCTCCGTGACTCCACCAGGCATGCCACACCTGCACGCCGAACTCGGCGGGATGCGCTACCTGAGCAACCAGCCCGTCGTCGCCCAACTCGTGGACCACCTCGAACTGCCGACCGCCCCCTTCCCGGTCGACGAACCGCAGAACCTCGTCTACCTGCGCCAGCGCCGGTTCACCCAATCTCAGTGGGGCGATCCCAAAACCGTGCCCTACGACCTGCCGGCCGCGATCCGGGGCATGACACCGGACGACGCGCTGCTGTCCGTCATCAAGCGCTACGTCCCCGGCGCCGCCTCCATGGACCACAAAGCGTGGGACAGGATCAAGCCGACGGCCAAGGCCGACGGACGCCACCTCTACGACATCGGATTCTGGAACCTGCTGCTCGACGCGGTCGGACAGGAGGGCTGGTCGTTCCTCCACGACGGCTTCGGATACGGCTCGGTCGTCGACAACGTCAACAGCATCGAAGCCATGGAGGCATCGGTCGCGGACTTCATCGGCTCACCCCCACCTCAGTACCGGTACCTGACCGACGGCTACCAGACCCTGCCCCAGGAACTGGCCCGGCGTTTCAAGGCGGAGGGCGGGACGATCCACCTCCACCACCAAGTACGACGGATCGACCGCGACTCCCTCCACGGCGAGGACCTGCTCACTCTCACCCTCGCCGTCTGGCCCGGGGGCCGACCGCTCAAAGTCCGGGCACGCCACGTCGTCCTGGCCATGCCCCAGCGCTCGATCGAACTGCTGGACCCCGACACCTTCCTCTTCGCCGGCGACCAGTTCCTGTCCGACCTCGGTTCCATCCTCCCGCGACCGGCCTCCAAGCTCTTCCTCGGTTACGACCGGCCGTGGTGGGAGAGCCTCGGCCTGAAGTCCGGCCGCTCGGTGACGGACCTGCCGCTGCGTCAGACCTACTACTGGGGTGTCGAGGGGAAACAGCCCGGCGCCGACCCGGCAAACCGCAACGCCCTGCTGCTGGCCTCGTACAACGATCTCAGCGACGTGGAGTTCTGGAACGAGCTGCTGCCACGGCCGAACCGGCTCGCCCCGGTGGCGGTGACCCGGCCACCACGTCCGCTGGACGCGGCAGCACCGGGAACTCTGGTCGAGGAGGCACAGCGCCAACTGCGCGAGCTGCACGGCCCCCGCGCCCGCATTCCCGAGCCGACGTCCGCCTACTTCCAGGACTGGGTGCAGGACCCGTACGGAGCCGCCTACCACTTCTGGCAGGTGGGGGCCAAGAGCTGGGAGATCATGCCGCGCATGCGCCGCCCGCGCCCCGACGCCAACCTGTACGTGTGCGGATCGGCATGGTCGACCGGACAGGGCTGGGTCTACGGCGCGCTCACCCAGGCGGAGCTGATGCTCGAGGAACACTTCGGCCTGCCCCGCCCGACCTGGCTCCCCTCAACCGTCTACCTCGGCCCGTAGACCGCCGACGTCCCGCATCCGGCGGAGAGTACGACCACTCCCTCATCGCCGGTACGGCCTGCCGAGGACCCGCCCGGCCGGGACCGGCCAGGGGGTCCAGGCCGGCAGGACCGTACCGGTGACGCAAGGAGGTGCGCCGGGCCGCCGGACGGGCTAGCGTCGAGGCTGGGTACGGGTCGGCGATGAGAGACCCCGCCGTCAGTCCGATGGCAGGCGGAGCGGGAGCCGACCTCGACGGGCCGTGCGCAGGATCCTCGGGTGCCGGGTGCCCGCTCCGTCGGCAGCTCGGCCAGGAACGTGGGGAGCAGACCATGGCCTCCCTGTCTGCCCACTACAGGCTCGGTCGGTGGACGGGCACCGACGATGCCTTCGATGCCGCCGGAATCGCCGCCGCGGGCATACGGAAGACGGTCGGCGCCGAGATCGACGACGCCTTCCGGCAGGCCGCGCGTGACCGAATCACTGCTCGGCAAACGGCGCGGCGGGCACCAGCCGTGCCGAGCCGGGCCGCGTCTTCGCGATGAACACGGCACCAGCGCCGGATTCCCCCGCGACCGGGACAGTGCTCACCGCGGCCGGGACAGGTCTCACCGCGGCCGGGACAGTGCTCACTCTGACGTTGAACCCTGCCGTCGACATGTGCTGGGACGTCGGCCACCTCGCCGACATCGGCAAGAACCGCGCTCGGGTCAGGTCGGTGACCGGCGGGGGCGGGGGCATCAACGTCGCCCGCGGTGTGACACGGCTCGGGGGACGGGCCGTCGCCGTCCACACCGCCGGCCGCGAGGTCGGCCGACGCCTGTGCAGACTGCTGGACGAAGAGGGGCTCGATCACATCGCCGTCGAGATCGCCGGCGAGACCCGCGAAGCACTCGTACTGCTGGAGACCGAGTCGGGCCGCAGCCATCACATCGTCCCGCCCGGTCCACACCTCGACGACCACGAGGGACGGCGCTGCCTCGACGTGCTGGTGAAGGCGATCGGCGCCTGCCGCTATGTCGTGGCCAGCGGCAGCCTGCCCAGCGGCCTGCCCGACGACTTCTACGCAGCCGTCGCCCGCCAGGTCAGGGCGGCCGGAGCCCGGCTGGTGCTGGACACGTCAGGCCCGGCGCTGCGGCACGGGCTCGCAGAAGGCGTCTACCTGCTCAGGTGCAACCGGGCCGAGGCCGCCGACCTCATCGGCCGGGACGTCACCGGCTTCGACGACGCCCGAGCCGTCAACGAGCATCTGCTCACCACGGGTGCCGTCGAGGTCGCCGTCACCGCGATCGACGACCTCGGCGCCCTGTGCTCGACCCGTCACGGCCACACCGAACTGCGTGCACCACCGCCGCCCGGGCAGCTGGTCAGCGACGCCGGGGCGGGAGACAGCATGGTGGCCGCGCTCGCCACACGGCTGAGCGCCGGGGACGATCCAGTCAGCGCCTGCGCGCTGGGGGTGGCCGTGGCGGCCGCATCGGTGCTCACCCCCGGCACCGAGCCCTTCGACCGGGAGGTCGCCGAGTCCCTCCGCCGCAACATACGCACGACATTCCACGCCGCCCCATGACCGGGAGTCCATGATCCTGCCGGAGTCGTCAGTGGCCGTGAGAGCCGCCGTGGCCGTGAGCTTCGCCCTGGCCGTGCTCGGCGTTCTGGTCGCCATGGCCGACGATCGTCCACGGGCGCATCAGATCGTCGTCTTCGTGTTCGAGAAGGTGGCAGTGGTGAATGTACGTCGCCGGAAGCTCGGTGCCGCTGCCCGGGATCGACGCGATCGTTGCCTTCGGCGGGGTGAATTCCGGAATGATGATTCTGGTCACCGTCTCCGGATAGGATTTGAACGTGTCCTTGTTGGACAGTGCTTCGTCCGGGTCGGGCGGAATCGGTGGACCGGTGAAGTAGTTCTCCACCTTCGGCAGGTCCTTCGGTTTACGGCCTCTTGAAATCCATTTTTCATAATCCGCGTTGTAGCTCGCGGCGTCGATCGGCTGCCTGTTCAGCACCTGGAAGTTGATGAGGTGGACATGCATCGGGTGGGCGTCGTGGTTGGGATTGATGTACTCCCAGATCTCGCTCGCGCCCTCCTTGATGAAGTCCTGGGACGGTGCCTCGAACGGCACCGCGTTGAACGTCATGGTCTTGAAGAGCTTGTGCTGGTACACGACCCATTGCCGGCGACGGGTGTGCGGCTTCGGCTTGACCGGCACGACCCTCGGCAGCCTGAGTTCCTTGGGCGGTCGGCTCCTGTCCCCGCCTCCGGACGCTTCCTTGGTGACCCGGAACTCCATGATCTCCCGGATCTCCGGCCCCTCGCCCGGCATGCCGGGGTAGTGGACCGGCGCATGGTAGTTCGTCAGCCTGACCTTCGTGCCCATGGGCACCTGACTGAAGTCGATGACCAGGTCGTACCGCTCGGCCGGCGAGATCAGGAAGTTCAGCATCTGCAGCGGCTCACGGAAGCCGCTGTCGGTGCCGATCAGCCAGAACGGCAGGTTGACCTGCGGCAGCGCGTCCCTGGGCCAGGCCTCGAAGCGCAGCCGCCAGAACCGCTCGTTCGAGGCGTTGAGAAGGCGCAGCCGGTAGCGTCGCCGTTCGACGTCCAGATAGGGGAATGCCTTCCCGTTGACGACCGGGGTGTCCTCGCCCTCCCTGAGGGCCATGGAGTACTTGAGCGAGCCGTCCGGGCCGAAGGTCCGGTCCTGCAGGATGAGCGGGACCTCGAACTCGCCGCGCGGCAGCCCGAGCCAGTCGTCAGCCGGCTCACGGACGAGCCAGAGACCGGCCAGACCCGCGTAGACGTTGAGGCTGGTCATCCCCATGCCGTGGTCGTGATACCAGAGCATGCACGAACGGTCGTGGTTGGTGTAGGCGTAGATAGCCTCGTTGCGCTTGACCCGGCCCGGTTCCAGGGTGCTGTAGGCCGCGGCGTGGATGCCGTCGGAACTGAACGACTGCATGGGCATGCCGTCGGACTGCGGCGCCGTGAAGCCGCCGTGCTGGTGGACGGTGTTCCACACGTTGACGTTCGAGGGGAAGGGCAGGGTCGCTTTGTAGGGGGGTGGCGGGGTGGGGGTGAGCTCGTCGCACCCGCCGCGAATGGCGTCGATCACCGTCTGGAACAGGTGGGTGGTCGGCAGTTCGTTGCGGTACTTGACGACCGTCGGGCGGTCCGTGGTGACGGCGACGGTGGGTCCGAGGTAGCCCATGCCGGTCGGCTTGTGGGGGGGTGTGCGGGTTGTGGGCCCAGTAGCCCCACACCGTGGCCGGTCCGAGATCGCGGTGGAATTGCCACGAGCCCTGCCGCATCGTGATCTCGTAGTAGTCGGCGCCCGGATAGGCGGACGGATCCGGGACCGCCGTCGGCGGCATGGGCAGCGGATCGACATACCGTTCCAGGTGAGGGGTGTGCGGGACCGGACCGCTCGGGCACACCGCCCGGTCGGCCGGTACCGCGTATGCCCGCGCTCCCGGACCGCCGCCCTGGGGAAGCAGGGCCGCGCCTCCCAGGGCACCGGCCTTGAGGAATTTCCTTCGCTCGACCATCGTCTCCGGCCTTTCGTCGCCTGGCGTGGCGGTCAAGGGATACAGGGGCGGTTCGGAGCACTGCCGCAGCACGCCGGGCACGTCAGGGAAAGACACTCATTGAGCTCATTTCGGCATTAATTCAATAATGCATCGAAATAGGGAATCGAATTATTACCGCAAGTCTGGGCGGAACGTTTTTCTGGCACCATCCGCCGGGCGGTGGAGCCCACGGTCCGGACCCTGTCGGCGGTAGTGCAGCGAGTGCGGGCCGGGCAGGCGCGGAACGGCTACATTCGGCATCCACATCCACGATTTCTCTGGGGGACGCCATGACGGACGACGCTCAACAGCACTCCGAGGGGCCTCTGTTGAACCTGGGCTGCCTGATGCTGCTGCTGGTGTTCGGCGGGCTGGCGACGATGCTGTACGGCCTGGGGGTGCTGATCTTCGGCGACACCCCGGCCTTGTCCGCCGCCACCGTCATCCTCGCGGGTCTGGCCGTCACGGCCTTGGGTGTCGCCGTCATCAAGCGGTTCCCCGATGCCGCTCAGATGAAGGGGTACGCCCCGTCCGCCCGCGTCACCCGCCTTGCGGCCGAGCGCTCCCTGGGCGATCACGTCTTCACCCGCAAGAACACCAGCCCGCTGGAGATCGTGGTCGCCATGGCGGCCATCGGCGCTTTGATCGCAGGAGCGCTCTGGGGTGTGAACTGGGTCCTCAGCCAGACCGGAACCGAGATCCCGGGCCTCGACAAGCTGGTGACCACCTTGGTGCTCTACCTGCTCGCGGTGCTCCTCCTGGTGATCATCGCGCTTCCGGTCATGCTGTGGAGAATGCCCAAGGGGTTCGTCCGCACGCATCTGTACGCCAACGGTCTCGTGTACACCTCCTACGGCCGCCCTCTCGTCGTGACCTGGGACGACGTCGACCGTCTCGTGCTCTCACGGCAGATCCACGGAGCCAAGCTCTTCGGCGACAAGGTGGTCGCCTACCACGTGATCTCCCACCGCGGACGCCGCCTGCGCATCGACGCCCACCCCCACCTGGACTCCGATCCCATGGGCGAGCACATACTCAACGCCGTACGGCTGCGCCGGCGCCCGGTGCTGGAGGGCGGCCCGGCGGCGGGCGACGCCGGTCACCGGCGGATCTGACTCGTTCTGCTGCCCTCTCGGTGTCTTCAGCCGATGACGGTGGTGGCTTCGATCCCGACCAGATGGCCGGGCGCATCCAGTGCCGCAATCCCCCCAGCACCGGAGTCGCCTTTCAAAACGCAACCCAGCCGCATTCGCTAACGTCTAGCCATGTTGCATACGAGATTTACCGAAATGTTCGGTATCACCTATCCGGTGATGGCGGCGCCGATGGCCTTGCACAGCGGCGGAACGCTCGCCGCCGCGGTCTCCGCGGCCGGCGGGCTCGGCTCCTTCGGGGGTACCCATCCCTGGAAAGGGCCTGACTGGATCCGTGCGGAGATCGCGACCGTCCGCGCCACGACGGACCGACCGTTCGGGGTCGGCTTCATCACGCCGCTCCTCCCCTTCACCGAGCCGCATTTCGAGGCCGCTCTGGAAGAACGACCAGATGTCGTCGCGCTGTCGTTCGCCGACCCACAGCCGTGGCTTGCCCGCGCCCGGGCCGCGAGAGCCCGGGTGATGTGCCAGGTGCAGAACTACGACGACGCCCAGGCGGCCGTCGCCGCGGGTGCCGACGTCCTCGTGGCGCAGGGTGCCGAGGCCGGTGGCCATACCGGGACGATGGGCCTCCTGCCGTTCCTGGCCGGGATCGTGCGGCGTTACCCCGATGTCCCGGTGCTGGCGGCGGGGGGCATCGGCGACGGACGGACACTCGCGGCCGTCCTCACCGCCGGGGCGGACGGCGCCTGGCTGGGCACGGCGTTTCTCGCCACGCCCGAAGCGATCGAGGTACACGATGTCCACAAGCGTCTGATCGTCGAGAGTGACGGCGGCGACACCGTATGGACGCGGGCCTACGACATCGTGTCGGGGCTGCCGTGGCCGGCGAACATCGGTGAACGGGTGCGCCGCAATCGGTTCACCGACGAGTGGTCGGAGCGCGAGGCGATGCTACGGGACCGCAAGGAGGAATTCGCGCCGCCGAAGGACGTCAGCCCGGTCGAGGGTCTGCCCGATCCCGACACGAGCGCGATTCTCTATGGCCAGTCGGCGGTCTTCGTCGATGCCGTCCGTCCCGCCGCAGAGGTGGTCCGGACGATCGCCGACGAGGCCGAGGCGATCCTGGCTGCACGGCCTCGATCGCTGCTGCGCTGACGAGGTCCCCCGCTCGCGCGGGCATGGTTCCGGCCGCTCTCCGGGAACTGCCGACGGTGGCGCCGCTCCGTCATTCCCGTGATGTCGCCGAGGCGTGCTCGGTGATCGCCTCGAACAGCAGGAGACCCTGATCCACCAGTTCCTCCCGTGAGACGCCCAGCTCTCCGTTGAACCAGCTCAGCAGCATCTCGCTGACCGCGCCCACGACGGCCACGGACAGCGTGGCAGGGTCGATCCGGGGATCATGACGGCCTTCCCTCAGGAGGGACTCCACGAGTCCGCTCATATGTCGCAGGCCCAGACGCCGTTCGCGTGCCGTGAGAGGACCGGCGCCCAGGGATTCCGTGAGTTTGACGCGCCCTTTTCTCGAGTCCTCCAGAGAGAGTCCGACGACGGCATCGATCACGTTCCGGGCCCGGACGCGCAGCGGCTGGTCCGTGGCGATCGCGTCGGCGCAGCGGGCGACCTGTTCCTCGTAGATGTCTCTCATGAGCGCCGCCATGAGGTCGTCGAGGGACGTGAAGCTCTCCGCGAAGTACCTGTCCTTCAGCCCGGCATGACGCAGTACCGCCCGGATGGAGGTGTGGGCGTATCCCCGGTCGGCGAAGAGTTCGAGGCCGCTCTCCATGAGACGTCGACGGCGCAGCGAAGTGCGCTCTTCCGCCGTGGCTCCGCCATATGTCCTCATGAGGTGCCACCTCTCCGACGGCGGGCATGGATTGCGCACCCGTATTTTTCCCATCTGGTGGCAGATTACCCCAGATGGGTGTAATGTCGATTTTATTCAGTCGTGAATCATGAAAACGCTCCCCAGGGCCGGTACCAGGCTCAAGGGACGTCGCACATGCGGCCCGTCCGCGGGTTCGACGCGCCGGGCCACCGCGCAGGAAAGCCATAACCGGCAGCGGCCTGCGTACCGCGCTGAGCACCCTTGTGCCCGCTGGTCATCCACGTACCGAACACCACGGAGTTCGTGGCCTCAAGGCCATGCCGTGGGGAGAGTCCACCATGGATCCCCACCATCTGTTCATCGACGGACGCTGGGTGCACACGTCCGGCGGCCAGGTCATCAACGTCGTATCCGCGAGTACCGGCGACCATCTCGGTGCCGTGCCGGACGGCTCCCGGGACGACATCGACCGGGCGGCCGCGGCCGCTCGTGCCGCATTCGACGCGCCGACCGGATGGGCCTCCTGGGGCCCTGAACGCCGCGCGACCGCCATGATCCGTCTCGCGGATGCGCTCGATGCCAGGAACGAGGCGACGTCCGCCGCCGTCAGCGCGCAGAACGGCATGCCGATCACCGTCGCCCGGTCCTTCGAAGGCGTGGTGCCGTCGGCCCTGCTGCGCTACTACGCGGGTCTGGCCGACAGCACGACGGCCGAGGAACTGCGCACCGGACTGCCCCGCGGCACCACCCTGGTCCGCCGGGAACCCGTAGGCGTCGTAGCCGCCATCATGACCTGGAACTTCCCCCAGACCATCGCCTTCTTCAAGGTGGCCCCGGCTCTGGCGGCCGGTTGCACGCTCGTCCTCAAGCCGGCTCCGCAGACGGTCCTCGACTCGGTGCTGCTCGCGGAGGCGGTCGGGGAAGCGGGCATCCCCGACGGCGTGATCAACATCGTTCCGGGCGGTCGCGACACCGGCGCGTATCTGGTCTCCCATCCCGACATCGACAAGGTGTCGTTCACCGGATCCACCGGAGCAGGGCGCCAAGTGGCCTCCGCATGCGCCGAGTTGCTGCGGCCGGTGACCCTGGAGCTGGGCGGCAGGTCCGCCGCCGTCGTGCTCGACGACGCCGACCTCGCCGCGAACGCGGAGCAGTTCTTCATGGCCACTCTGCTGAACAACGGACAGACCTGCTACGCGAGTAGCAGGATCCTGGCCCCCCGCGGCAGGTACCAGGAAGTGGTCGAGTTCTGTACGGCGATGGCCCATGACGCCGTCGTCGGTGACGCGCTCGACCCCGCCACGCAGATCGGCCCCCTCGTCAGCGAGCGTCAGCGCGAACGGGTCCTGGGTTACATCAAGACCGGACTCAGCGAAGGGTCTCGGCTCACCACCGGAGGAGACCGGCCGGCCCGCTTCGACCGTGGCTGGTTCGTCGAACCCACCGTGTTCGCCGACGTCGACAACTCCTCGACCATCGCGCAGGAAGAGATCTTCGGCCCGGTCCTCACGATCACGCCCTACGACGGCGAGGACGAGGCAGTGCGCCTGGCGAACGAGTCGGCCTACGGCCTCGCCGGCACCGTCTGGACCTCGGACCTGGACCATGGCGCCCAGGTGGCCCGCCGCATCCGTACCGGCACCGTCGGGCTCAACGGCTATCTTCCCGACCTCACCTCCCCCTACGGAGGGCGCAAGGCCAGCGGGCTCGGCAGCGAACTGGGGCCCGAGGGGCTCCATGCCTACCAGCAGTTCCAGTCGATCTACCACCCTTGACGCCACGGCCCGCATCCGTCGCCCGGCTCGGGCGAGTCCGGGCGACGGCCGCCCGCCGGGCGAGGAAGTCACCATGGATTCCACCGGAACCGACAGATTCGACTACGTCATCGTGGGCGCCGGCAGCGCCGGTTGCGTACTCGCGGACCGCCTGAGCCGCGACGAGCGCATCCGCGTGCTGCTTCTCGAAGCGGGCGGCCCCGACACCGACGAACTGATCCACGCCCCAGCAGCGCTCGGCATGCTCTTCGGAACACCTGCCGACTGGAGCTACCGGACGGTCGAGCAGCCCCGGCCTGGCCGCACCTTCTCCTGGCCACGGGGCAAGACCCTGGGCGGCTCGTCATCCACCAACGTCATGATCTACATCCGGGGCGACCGGCACGACTACAACAGCTGGCGCGACGAGCACGGAGCGAAAGGCTGGGGCTACGACGACGTTCTGCCCTATTTCATGAAGTCCGAGTCGAACAGCCGCCTCGGCGAGCCCTACCACGGTTCGCACGGACCCCTGCACGTCGAGGACCGCGTCTACACCCACGAACTCTCACAGTCCTGGCTGGACGCCGCCGTGGCATGGGGACTGGACCGCAACGACGACTTCGCGGGTGCGTCCCCTGCCGGTGCCGGCCTCTACCAGGTGACCTGCCATCACGGGCGACGGTGGTCCACGGCCGACGCCTACCTGCACCCGGCCCTCGGCCGACCCAACCTCACGGTACGCACCAACGCCCTGGCCACAAGGATCGCACTCGACGGATCACGCGCGGTCGGCGTCACCTATCTGCGGGACGGACAGGAACGGACGGCCCACGCCGACCGGGAGATTCTGCTCTGCGGCGGATCCATCAACTCGCCCCAGCTGCTCCTCCTCTCGGGCATAGGCGATCCCGGCGAGCTGCACGATGCGGGGATAGACGTCCGAGTCCCCCTGCCCGGGGTCGGGCGCAACCTGCAGGACCACTTGATGACTCCCGTCGTGTGGGAGACCCGGAACTCCACCGACATCGTCCGGGACCTGCTCACCCCGGACAACCTCGAACGGTAGCGCGCCCACGGCGACGGGCCCTTCGCCTCCAACTACGGCGAGGTCGGCGCGTTCCTCAACGTCACAGATGACCGAGACCGTCCCGACGTGCAGTTGGTCGGAGGCGCCACGGCACTCGTTCTCAGCGGTGAGGAAGAACCCGACCGGCCGGTGTTCACGATGAACTGCGTCCTGCTGCACCCGCGGACCCGCGGCACCGTCTGTCTCCCCTCGCCCGATCCGCAGGCCCCACCGCTGATCGATCCCCGGTACTTCGACGTGCCCGCGGATACGTCAGCCATGGTCGCCGGACTCAGAGCGGTCATGGGCATCGCCCACTGCGCACCGTTCGCCCCATACCTGGCACGGTCGTACCTGCCGGCCGGTGACGACCTGAACCGTCCGGACGCCATGAGCGACGCGGCTCTCGAGGAGCACGTCCGCAGATGGAGCGCCACGGCCTACCACCCGGTGGGCACCTGTGCCATGGGAAGCGGACACGACGCCGTCGTCGATCCGGATCTGGAGGTCTACGGAGTCGAGCGGCTCCGCGTCGTCGACGCCTCCGTCATGCCGACCGTCACCAGCGGAAACACCAACGCACCCACGATCATGATCGCCGAAAAGGCTGCCGAACTCATCGCGGAGCGACCCTGCTGAACCCGAGTCCCCCGGAACCGGACCATGGCGGTCTGCTTCCACAGGGACGCTCGTGGGGTGATTCACCGTACTCATCAGCACCCATGTGGGTGATCGGCGCTGCCAGGTCCGCCTGGCAGCGGCCGTCCGCCCTGATCGCCCGTATCCTCGGTGGAGGCCACACGCCCACGGAGTCCGGACGCACACGGGGCAACGGCGGCCGGAACACCGCCGTCATCTCAAGGAGTGATGGACCGTTGACTTCCTCCCCCTCCTGAAGGAGGGGGATTCCTACGGCTCGCGCCGTTGGGGTTTCTGCTTCATCGCCGACTGCCCGAGTGGTCGTCGCCAGGCTCCCAGCCGTCAGGGAACGGCGTGCC
>NZ_JBEOWS010000117.1:0-25041 GCF_040296125.1 Streptomyces sp. NPDC002265
CCTCGACCCACCACTCACCCCAGCTCGGTCCCCGTGCCCGGAGGGACTCGGTCCCCGCGCCCGGACGGCGTGCCGTCACTCGACCGCGGTCACGCTCCCCGCGCCGACCGTCCGGCCGCCCTCGCGGATGGCGAAGCCGAGCCCCGGCTCCAGCGGTACCTCGCGTCCCAGCTCGACGGTCATCGTGACCGTGTCGCCGGGGCGGGCGACCGCGACCGCGCCGAGGTCGACGTCACCGACCACGTCCGCGGTACGGATGTAGAACTGCGGCCGGTAGCCGCTCGACACCGGGGTGGTGCGGCCGCCCTCGCGCGCCGACAGCACGTACACCCGCGCCGTGAAGCGACGCCGGGGCACGACGCTGCCGGGCGCCGCGACGACGTGTCCGCGCCGGACGGCGTCCCGTGGCACCCCGCGCAGCAGCAGCGCGACGTTGTCGCCGGCCTGCGCCTCGGCCATGGGCTTGCCGAAGGTCTCCACGCCGGTGACGACGCTCTCGACACCGGCGCCGAGCACCTCGACCCGGTCACCGACGTGGATCGTGCCGCGTTCGACGGCACCGGTGACCACCGTCCCGCGGCCGGTGATGGTGAGCACGTTCTCCACCGGCAGCAGGAACGGCGCGTCCACGTACCGCTCCGGCATGGGCACATAGGTGTCCACCGCGTCGAGCAGCGCCTCGATCGACGCGGTCCAGCGCGGGTCGCCCTCCAGCGCCCCGAGTCCGGAGACCCGTACGACGGGGACGGCGTCGCCGCCGTAACCCTGCGCGGTGAGCAGTTCGCGGACCTCCAGCTCGACCAGGTCGGCGAGCTCCTCGTCGGCCCGGTCGGCCATGGTCAGTGCGACGACCACATGGTCGACGCCCACCTGACGGGCGAGCAGCACGTGCTCGGCGGTCTGCGGCATGATCCCGTCGAGCGCGGAGACGACGAGGATCGCCCCGTCGAGCTGCGCGGCCCCGGTGACCATGTTCTTGACGTAGTCGGCGTGGCCCGGCATGTCCACGTGCGCGTAGTGCCGGGTGTCGGTCTCGTACTCGACGTGCGCGATGTTGATGGTGATGCCGCGGGCGGCCTCCTCCGGCGCCCGGTCGATGCGGTCGAACGGGACGAAGGTGCCGGTCCCGCGGTCGGCGAGGACCTTGGTGATGGCGGCGGTCAGGGTGGTCTTGCCGTGGTCGACGTGGCCCATCGTGCCGATGTTCAGATGCGGTTTGGTGCGCACGTATGCCGTCTTGGGCATGGCGGTACCTGGAAGCCTCTCAGTGAACCGAGCGAAGGTCCCGGCGCGGTGGGCGCGGCGGGACGGGGACCCCGAGGGACTGGCCGACCCTCCCCCTGCGGGGTCCGCCGGATTGTCCGGAGAGGGTCAGCTTCGGGCGCCGTCGGCTGCTGCGACGAACACGGGAACGGCAGCCTTCGGTGCATCCGCGACTGCGGATGCTGCGAAGTGGAAGGCGTACCGGAACATGACGCCGATCCTCGCCGACGCGTCACCGCACGTCGAATGGTTTTCCGGCCCGCGCCCGCCCGCGCCCGGCCCGAGGCCGACCCGAAACCCTTGTCCCAGCGCCTCGCAGCCCGCCGGAAGCCCTTGATCCATCGCCTCGCGCCTCGCCGGAAGCCCGCGGTTCACCGGCCCTCCCCCACTCGGATCCCGTGGTTCACCGGCCCTCCTCCCACTCGGATCCCGTGGTTCACCGGCCGCCACACGCGTCGGGCCCGGTGGTCCGCCCGCACGCGCGCGTGGCGGCCGCCTTGTCCAGGGCCGTACGGCGATCACACACGTGCGTCGGTTACTGTCACCGAATGCTCGATGCCACCACCCGCTCTGGGGGCACCGCCACGGCCACTCCCCGGGCCGCCGCCACGGAGCTCGCCCTCGCCGTCCCCCTGTCCACGCCCGTCGGTCTCACCACACGCTGCACGAGAGCGCTGCTCTCACCCTGGTCCCGGTTCGCCCTGCTCGTCCTGCTGCTCGCGGCGGCCGCGTCGAGCGTGCTGCTCTTCGAGCCGCAGAAGCTGCTGGCCCACGGCTGGCCGCCGCACGCCGGGGGCGCCACCGCGGCCGTGGTGTTCGCCGTGGCGTACGGACTGTGCACGGTGGCGTTCGTGCCCCGGCCGCTGCTGAACCTGGCGGCGGGCGCACTGTTCGGCTCACAGCTGGGCACCGCCTCGACACTGGCGGGCACCGTGCTCGGCGCCGGGATCGCCTTCGGGCTGGGCCGGACGCTCGGGCAGGACGCGCTGCGCCCGCTGCTGCGGGGCCGCTGGCTGAAGGCGGCGGACGGCCAGCTCAGCCGGCACGGCTTCCGCTCGATGATGGCGGCCCGGCTGTTCCCGGGAGTGCCGTTCTGGGCGGCGAACTACTGCGCGTCGGTGTCCCGCATGGGCTGGCTGCCGTTCCTGCTCGCGACGGCGATCGGCTCGGTTCCGAACACCGCCGCGTACGTCGTCGCGGGGGCCCGCGCCTCGGCGCCGACGTCCCCCGCGTTCCTTGTCGCGATGGCCGCCATCACCGTACCGGCGCTGGCCGGCGCGGTGGTGGCCTGGCGCAAGCGCCACCACCTGCGGTCCAGTTGACGGACCGTCACCATCCCTCCGCTGCGGTCGCGACGAGGCCGCAGCCGGCCGGTTCACCCGTGGGCTCCCTCCCGGAACTCGTACACGTCGAGCCGTCCGCACATCCCGAACCGCCCGGTCTCCAAGGGCTGTTCGGACCGTACGACGGCTCCGCCGAGGTGGGTGGGATCGCCCCGTTCCAGACGGTCGAGCTGCTCCCCCGTGGCCCTCGCGGCGGCCTCGGCGCCGCGCCGCCAGCGCTCGCGCCACTCGGCGATCCGCAGGCGCACCAGCGCGCAGGCGGCCCGGTGGAAGGCGGCCAGCGCCTCGGGCCCCTCGGCGTCCCGCAGGGCCCGGTAGCCCTCCAGGGCGAGGTCCCGGCGGGCACGGGCGATCCGCTCCCGCTCGGCCTCGGGCGCGTCGGCGGGGATCGTCGTGGCGGCGGCGTACGTCCCCGGGTCGGCCAGATACGGCGGCGGCAGGGTGAGTACCGCGTCGCCCGCCTCCGGCAGCCCGCCGTTCTGCATCAGGACGGTGATGCGCAGGCCGCCCTCGTCGACCAGCCGGTGGATCGTGCCGGGCGTGAACCAGGCGACGGTGCCCGGCGTGAGCGGAGTGACCTCGTACCCGGACACGGTGAGCGTCTGCACCGCGCCCCGGCCGCCGGTGACCACGTACGCCTCCGAACAGGCCAGATGCATATGGGGTGTTCCGCCGCACTGACCGTCGGCCGCCGGCCAGTCGTACACCGACAGCCGCGACAGGCCGACCCCGCCCGGCGGTCCGGCGTACTGCGCCGGGCTCACCACGGGTGCGCCTCCAGGTACCCGGCGATCTCCTCCCGCGCCCAGGCCCCGTCGGCGACCACGACCCGGTAGCGGCGGGTGAGGGTGGCGCCGGGGGCGAGCGCGAGCTCGTCGTGGAAGGCCCAGGACGGGGCGACGGCGGCGAAGGGGTCGTTGCGCACGAACCAGTGGGCGGGGTGGGTGCCCCGGGCTCCGGCGTGGTCGTTCTCGGGAGCGTGCGCGAAGACCAGGGTCGCGTGGCCGTCCGTGCCGTCGTGCTCGCCGCGGAGCGCGAGCCAGGGGGACTGACTGCCCATCAACTTCGGCCCCTCGCCCTCGGGTCCGAGGACGAGTCCGTCCCGGAAGGCGCGCGGACCGCGCCAGAACAGCCCCGTGTAACCGGCCATCTCGCGCCCCGCGGTGGTCGGGCTGCCGAACAGCAGCGGCGCCTCGCGCCGGTTGGTGACGGCGGTCGTCCAGGTCAGCGCCCAGGAGCCGGCGGCCGGGTCCACGTCGTGGACCTCCACGCGGCGCCGCTCCTCGGCCCACAGCTCCCCGCCGTACGGGTGCCAGGTGAGCCGTTCGGCGATGACGGCGCGGTCACCGTCGGCGGCGACCTCGTCGAAGGCCACGTGCGCCATCGAGCCGACCCGTTCCGGGAGTTCGAGATACCCCTGTCCGTGGACGTAGGTGTTGCCGCCCCACAGGTTCGCCCCGGACAGATGGGAGGCCGTGAGCGACAGGCCCTTGTGCCAGCGGTGGTCGTTGGGCCGGTAGCCGGTGACGATGTCGCCGGCCAGGGTGCGCAGCGGGTGGATGTACGGCTTGGGCGCCTCCCAGACCGCCTCCGGCCGGTAGACGTAGGCGAGCAGTTCGACGCCGGTGGCGGGCTCGGTCACCGTGATGCGCTCGCCGTGCGTGTGCACGAGCCGCAGTCCGTTCGTCATGCGGACACCTCCGCGCCCGCGTGGGCCCCGGTGACCTCGTCGCCCGGCCGGGCTCCGGCGACGGCGGCCGCGGGTGCCCAGCCGGGCACACCTCCGTGCAGGGCCGTGTAGAACGGGTCGCCCGGCCCGATCTCGCCCCGCCGCACCGTGACGTCGGTGAACGCCGACTTGTACAGCGCGCTGATCAGTTCCAGGCCGCTACGCGCCTCCTCGCCGCTGCTGCGCGGGCGCCGCCCGGCGTGCATGCTCGCCACCAGTTCACGCAGCTGCTCCAGGTGCGAACTGGGCACGTCCGGGCCGAAGTCCCGCCAGGCGGCGGCCTCGTCGTCCGGCACGTGCGCGGCCGGGGTCACGCGCCAGTTCGCGTTGCCGTGCCCGTAGAGGTGGGTGAGTTCGACGGTGGCGTGCTCGCAGTCGATGCGGATGCGGCTGACCTCGTCGGGGCTGAGGACGCTGTTGACGACGGTCGCCAGGGCCCCGTTCTCGAAGCGGACCAGGGCCGTCGAGACGTCCTCCGTCTCCACGTCGTGCACCAGCCGCCCGGCCATGGCCCGCACCTCGCTCCACGGTCCGAGCAGATCGAGCAGCAGGTCCATCTGATGGATCCCGTGCCCCATCGCCGGGCCTCCGCCCTCGGTGTCCCAGCGGCCCCGCCACGGCACGGCGTAGTAGGCGGCGTCGCGGTACCAGGTGGTCTGGCAGTGCGCCACGAGCGGCCGCCCCATGGCCCGCTCGGCGAGCAGCCGGCGGACATGGCGGGAGCCGGAGCCGAAGCGGTGCTGGAAGACGATGGAGGCGTACGGACCGCTCCCGTCGCCCGCCGCGGCCTCGACCGCGTCGAAGTCGGCGAGCGTCGGCACCGGCGGCTTCTCGCACCACACCCACGCCCCGGCGCGCAGCGCGGCCTCCGTCTGCTCACGGTGCAGGGTGGGCGGGGTGCAGATGGTGACCAGGTCGGGCCGCTGCTCCCGCAGCATCCGGTCCAGGTCGGTGTAGGCGTGCGGGATGCCGCCCGAGGCGCAGAACTCGCGGACGGCACCGGGGTCGATGTCGACGGCGGCGACAACCTCCGTCCGGCCCTCCTCGGCGAGCCGGGCGAGCGCGGGCAGATGGCTCCCGCGCGCGATCGCGCCGGTGCCGACGACGGCGGCACGGACAGGGCGCCCGTCGAGCGGGACGAAGCGGGCCCGGGACGCCCCGGGACGGGCCGCGGATGTCGGCGCCGACCCACCAGGACGGGCCGCGGGCTCGGGTGCGGGCATGGGCGTACCGGGACGGGCGGGGGATGTGGGCATCGGTGTGATCAGCACTCCTCCGAAGCGGCGGACAGGTCGGCGGGCACGGCGGTGGCCCTGGTGTCGAGCACGGCGGCGCGCACGACGGTAAGCGCTTTCCCTCCTGGCAACGTATGCGGCCGCGCCAGGGCCGGTCAACACCTCGAAGCGGCTGCTCACCGGCCGTGTTCGAAACCCCTGTGACGGGCCTGTCACCCGGGGACGCTACGCTGCATCACGGCGCACGTGATCAACGCGCGCGACGGAACGCGTGTCCGTGCCCCCGCACGGCGGACCGGGCGGACCCGGCGGACCCTCGCCCCTTTCCGCATCGGCACTTGGACTTCCTCACTTCATGTCTTGGTTCGAATCCCTCGTCCTCGGCCTCGTCCAGGGGCTGACCGAGTTCCTCCCCGTGTCCTCCAGCGCGCATCTGCGGCTCACCGCCGCCTTCTCGGGCTGGAAGGACCCGGGAGCGGCGTTCACCGCGATCACCCAGATCGGCACCGAGGCCGCCGTGCTGATCTACTTCCGCAAGGACATCGGCAGGATCATCTCCGCGTGGTGCCGCTCGCTCTTCGACAAGTCGATGCGCAGCGACCACGACGCGCAGATGGGGTGGCTGGTGATCGTCGGCTCGATCCCGATCGGCGTGCTCGGCCTGACGCTCAAGGACCAGATCGAGGGTCCGTTCCGTGATCTGCGGGTCACGGCGACCATGCTGATCGTCGTCGGCATCGTCATAGGCATCGCCGACCGTCTCGCGGACCGCGACGAGAAGGGCGGCCGGCACCGGGCACCCAAGCAGCGCAAGGGGCTCGAGGACCTCGGCGTGAAGGACGGCCTGATCTACGGCTTCTGCCAGGCCTGCGCCCTCGTGCCCGGCGTCTCCCGGTCCGGCGCCACCATCAGCGGCGGCCTTTTCATGGGCTACAAGCGTGAGGCGGCGGCCCGTTACTCCTTCCTGCTCGCCATGCCCGCGGTGCTCGCGTCCGGCCTCTTCGAGACCAAGGACGCGCTGGAGAGCGACCATGTGCTGTGGGGGCCGACGCTTTTCGCGACGGCGATCGCGTTCGCGTCCGGCTACGCGGTCATCGCATGGTTCATGAAGTTCATCTCCACCAAGTCCTTCATGCCGTTCGTCTACTACCGCGTCGCCCTCGGCATCGTCGTCATCGGCCTGGTGGCCACGGGCGTGCTGAGCCCGCACGCGGCGGAGTCCGCGGGCTGAGACCCGCGCACGACGCAGCCGGCGGAACGCCAACCGGGCTCTCCCCTCACGGAAGACGTGGCGGGGGAGCCCGCAACCGTCCGCCGTGACAAGCCCGTCCACTGCCGCACCGCGCGAACACCCGGTCCGCGCAAGGCCGTTCCACTTCCGGCCAGCCCGCCGCCGGCGCACGTCGACGATCCCCCGCCCGTGACCTACGGCATACGATCTGTGTAGTGACCCGGTAGCGCACTGTCAGTGCTTGCCCCTAGGCTGACCCTCATGTCCCCCGAATCCGTGACCCCTGGTTCCGTGCGTTGCGCTGCCGAGGTGAACGAGCAGATCCGGGCGCTCTGGATGCGCGCGGGCGGCTCGCTGTCGACCCAGGAGCGCACGGAGTACGAACTGCTGGTGGTCGAGTGGGCCGCGGCGATCCGCGGCGAGGTAGTGAAGGCGGCCTGAGCCGCACCACCCCCGCGCTCCGTCCGGCGGCACCTGGGGAGGTCGCCGCCGGACGGACATCTCGTTCCGGGTTTACGCGTCCCTCCGGGTTTACGTGCATGCGCCACTCCCGGCCTCCCCCAATACGGGGCGATATTTCAGCCAGAGAGCAAAATGGACATATGGGTCTCCGGCGTGCCTCGGTGGACCACCTCCTCGAGCAGCCACTGAGCCGTGGACTGGTGGCGATTCCACTCGGACTGATCGTGGCGATCACCGTGGTGGACCTCCAGGTCCCCGAAGACGTGCACCTGGGCCCCCTGCTGGTCATCGCCCCCGCACTCACCGCCTCGCTGGGCGGCACCGCCATGACCGCCCTGGCCGGGGTCCTGGCCATCACGGCACAGATGCTGATCGCGGTGTTCCACGGCGGACTGACCACACCCAACCATCTCGCGCAGATCGTCGCGCTGACCCTGCTCTCCGGACTCACGGTCTTCCTGCGCCACATCCAGGAGCGCAGGGAGCGGGCGCTGGGCCTGGCGCGGTCGGTGGCCGAGACGGCACAGCGCGTACTGCTGCGGCCACCGCCGCGGCGGGTCGGCCCGCTGCGTGTGGCCTGGCTGTACCTGTCCGCCGAGGACGAGACCCAGATCGGGGGTGATCTCTTCGCCGTCGCCCGTGCCGACCGGCCCGCCACCCGGGTCATCATCGGTGACGTCCGGGGCAAAGGCCTGGCCGCCATCGCCGAGGCCTCCCTGGTGCTGGGAGCCTTCCGCGAGGGCGCGCACCGGTACGACACCCTGCCCGAACTGGTCGGCGCGGTCGAGGACAGCGTCCACCGGAACCTGGCGGAGGTGGTGGACACCGACCAGGAACTCGGCGAGCACTTCATCACCGCCCTCATGGTCGACATCCCCGACGACACCGCACAGGCCGAGATGATCAACTTCGGGCATCCGGCCCCCCTGCGGGTACGCGGCCGACAGGTCACCGCCCTCTCCGTACGGCAGCCCGTACCGCCGCTCGGCGTGTACGAGGCGGCCGGTCCGCTCCGCCCCGCCGAGTCGTTCACCGTCGAGGGCGGCGATCTGCTCGTGCTCTACACGGACGGGGTCGTCGAGGCCCGGTCGCCGGGCGGGGTCTTCTACCCGCTGGCCGAACGGATCACCTCGTTCCTGCCCGTGAGCAGCCCCGACGCCCTGTTGCGGCACATCCACCACGACCTGCTCCGCCACGTCGGCGGCAACCCCGGCGACGACGTCGCCGTACTGGTGATCGAGCGCATCCGCTCCCGGCACTTCGCCCGGACACAGCCCGCCGCCCACCTCGACGGCCACCCCGACTGACCGGCGGGGCCGCTACCGCCCGTCCCGTCGCGGGGCAGGCCGATCCCCGACCACCCGCCCCACCACGGCCCGAGCGGCCGTGTCGCCCCGCCCCGCCCACCGAGTCGTCCATTAAGGTCACATCACCACAAAGGTGACGATCGCTACGGAGGACAGAACCGCGGAGATCAATCGCGAGCGCGTCACCAGGACCCTGACGTTCTGGCTGCGCCCCTCCTTCGCACTGCGCGTCGTCAACAGGTTCCAGAAGATCGTGGGCTTCGACCGCGCGATGGCTCTGGCCTCCAGCGCGCTCACCGCGATCATCCCGCTCGCGATCCTGACCAGCGCCGTGCTCAACAGCGCCACGGACTACGACGCCGCGGAACGGATCATCAGCCGCTACGGCCTCACCGGAGCGGGCGCCACCTCCGTACGGTCGCTCTTCACCCCGGCCGAGGACGACATCTCGAGCACGGGAGTCTTCGGGGTGGTGTTCCTGACGATCTCCGCGTTGAGCTTCGCACGGGCCTCGCAGCGGCTGTTCGAACAGACGTGGCAGCTGAAGCCGCTCAGTGTCCGCAACACGCGCTACGGCCTGGGGTGGATCCTCTCGCTCGGCGCCTACATGGCCGTCACCGGATGGCTCCATGCGGCCCTCGGCGGCGGCCGTCTGGAGCTGACGGCGGCGGTGTTCGAGGTGCCGCTGACCGCCGCCTTCCTTCTCTGGAGCGGCCGGCTGCTGTCCGCGAAACGGATCGGCTGGGCGGACCTGCTGCCCTTCGCGATCACCGCGGCCGTCCTGACGGCCGTCTACTCGGTGGGCGCCGCCGTGTATCTGCCGCGCCTGTTCAACTCCTACGCCTCGCGCTACGGGTCGATCGGCGCCGTCTTCGCGATGATCTCCGCGCTCTTCACGGCCATGCTCGTCATCGTCGGATCGGCGGCGGTGGGCCGCGAGGTGAGCGACGAACTCGACCGGATCAAGCACGGCCACCGCCCCTCGGACAACGAGGTCCGCCGCCAGTGGGACCTGGTGGTCGAGCAGGCCCGCTCCCGCTGGCACACCGCGCGCGAGCAGGTCTCACGTCGGCGGTCCAAGGGCCCGGAAAAGGACCCGGGGAAGGGTCCGGAGAACGGCCCGGCGAAAGATCCGGAAAAGGGTCCGGGACAGGGTCCGGCGAAAGATCCGGGGAAGGGCCCGGAGAACAGCTGACCCCGGACAGCGGACTCGTCCGGCGCGTGACCTCCACGCGCGGCACCGCTGCCGGGCGATCAGGCTCGGCTCCGGCCCGCGCGGGCGGCACCGAATGTCACCGCACGCCCCTTGGCGCGGCCCGCGCCATGCCCAACACTGAGCCGATGACGCAGCGTGTGGAGCTCGCGACCGTGATGGACCGGCTGGCGGTGGACGGACTGGTCACCGACTACGCGGTGGCGGTGGACGACGGCGACTGGACGGCCTACCGAGAACTGTTCACCCCGGACGGACGCGCCGACTACCGCTCGGCCGGCGGGATCGAGGGCGACGCCCGGACGGTGGCCGGCTGGCTCGCCGACAGCATGCGGCTCTTCGCCATGCGGCAGCATCTGATCGTCAACCGCCGGGTGCGTTTCGGGACCCTGGAGCAGGACACCGGGGACACCGCCCGCGTCCAGGCCGACTACATCAACCCCATGCGCTTCGCCGGACCCGGCGGCGACGGCGCCGCGGCACCGGACTTCGTGTGCGGCGGCCGCTACGCCTTCGGACTGCTGCGTACGTACGACGGCTGGCGGCTGCGCGAGGTGGTCGTCGAGGAGAAATGGCGCCGTATCTCCGGACCGTCGGCCGGCCCCGACGACCACGCCCCGGCCGGCTGACCCGAGGCACCCTGTCGCACTGCCCTGCCCGGCGCGCACACTGGAACCGTCCCCGGAGACGGAGCGGGAGTGAGTCCTGTTGCCACAGCCCGAGCCCAGTCCGACGCCCCGGCCGGCCTGTGTCGACACCGGCCCCGGCCTGCTCGAAGCGGTGCCGACGTGCGCAACCGGACGGGGAGACCGACGATGAGGGTGCCCGACCGCTGGCTCGTCTCCCCCTGGCGCCGTGGAACGCTCGCGGCACTCGCCGGGGCGATGCCCGTGCTCGCGTTCCCCGCCCCCTCCCTGTGGTGGTTCGCCTACGCCGCCCTGGTCCCGTGGATCCTGCTGGCGCGGTCCGCGCCGAGCGGGCGGCGCGCCGCGTACGACGGCTGGTGCGGCGGTTTCGGGTTCATGCTGGCCATGCACCACTGGCTGCTGCCGAACCTGCATGTGTTCCTGCTGGTCCTCGCGGCTCTGCTGGGTGCGCTGTGGGCGCCGTGGGCCTGGCTGGTGCGCCGGTTCCTGGCCGGAACGCCGTCGGGCGGCCGGGTCCTGGCCGCCCTGCTGGTGCTGCCCTCGGGCTGGCTGGCGATCGAGCTGGTGCGCTCCTGGCAGGGCCTGGGCGGGCCGTGGGGCATGCTCGGTGCCAGCCAGTGGCAGGTGACGGCGGCCCTGCGGCTGGCCTCGGTCGGCGGGGTGTGGCTGCTCAGCTTCCTGGTGGTGGCCCTGAACGTCGCGTTCGCCGTCCTCGCCGCGCTCCCACGGGTCCGTATACCGGCAGTGGCCGGTCTCGTCGCGACGGCCGCGACCGCCTCGGCGGCCTGGGTGTGGTCACCGCGCCCCGAGACGGACTCACAGGTGCGGATCGCCGTCGTCCAGCCCGGTGTGGTCGGCGGCACCGACAGCGGCGACCGCCGCTTCGCCCGGGAGGAACAGCTGACGCGCGAACTGGCCGGCCGACACGTCGATCTGGTCGTCTGGGGCGAGAGCAGCGTCGGCTTCGACCTGGGCCGGCGCCCCGACCTGGCCCGGCGGATCACCGCGCTCTCCCGGGAGACCGGCGCGGACGTCCTGGTCAACGTGGACGCGCGCCGCTCCGACCGGCCCGGCATCTACAAGAGTTCGATCCTGGTGGGCCCGGACGGCCCGACCGGCGACCGCTACGACAAGATGCGGCTCGTCCCCTTCGGCGAGTACATCCCGGCCCGCTCCCTGCTCGGCTGGGCGACCTCGGTCGGCAGGGCGGCCGGCGAGGACCGCAGGCGCGGCACCGAGCAGGTGGTGATGAACGCCGGGCACGGGCTGCACATCGGCCCGCTGGTCTGCTTCGAGACCGCGTTCCCCGACATGACCCGGCATCTCGCCGAGGACGGTGCCGATGTCCTGGTCGGTCAGTCCTCGACGTCCACGTTCCAGCGGAGCTGGGCTCCCGAGCAGCACGCCTCGCTGGCGGCGCTGCGCGCGGCGGAGACCGGCCGGCCGATGGTGCACGCCACGCTGACCGGGGTCTCCGCCGTGTACGGGCCGAGCGGGGAACGGATCGGTCCGTGGCTGGGGACGGACGCGAGCGCGACGCGGGTGTACGAGGTGCCGCTGGCCACCGGCGTCACTCCGTACGTCCGGTTCGGCGACTGGCCGGCCCAGGTGTCGCTGCTGGTGCTGGCGGCGCTGTGCCTGACCGAGGGCGCGCGGGCGGTCAGACTGCGCCGGGGCTCTCCTGTACCGCACGCACCACGCGTTCACACAGTTCATGAGTCGCCAGCGCATCCCGGGCACTGAGCACCTTGCCCGCCCGTACCGCGTCGAGAAAGGCCAGTACGGCCTGCTCGATGCCACGCTGGCGGGCCACCGGAACCCAGTCGCCGCGGCGACGCAGGGTGGGCTGGCCCCGGTGGTCGACGGTCTCGGCGAGGTTGATCACCTGCCGCTTGGAGTCCTGGCCGGAGACCTCGAGGATCTCCTCGGCGGAGCCGCTGAGCCGGTTCATCACGCCCAGCGCGGTGAAGCCGTCCCCGGCGAGCTGGAGCACGACGTGGTGCAGCAGGCCGTCGCGGACGCGGGCCCGGACGCTCACGTCGTCGACCGTGCCCGGCACCAGGAAGCGCAGGGTGTCCACGACATGGATGAAGTCGTCGAGGATCATCGTGCGGGGCTTCTCCGGCAGCCCGATGCGGTTCTTCTGCATCAGGATGAGCTCACGCGGGTGCTCCGCGCACTGGGTGTAGCCCGGGGCGTGGCGCCGGTTGAAGCCGACGGCGAGTGACACCCCGTGCTGCTCGGCGAGCGCCACGAGCCGCTCGGAGTCGGCGAGTTCGTAAGCCAGCGGCTTGTCGACGTACGTGGGTACGCCCGCTTCGAGCAGCCGGGTGACGATCTCGGGGTGCGCGGTGGTGGGCGCGTGCACGAACGCGGCGTCGAGCCCCTGGGCGAGCAGGGACTCCAGGTCCCGGTGGCGCTGGGGAACGGGCACCCGGAGGCTGTCGGCGACCCGGTCGAGGGTGGCGGGGGTGCGGGTCTGGAGATGCAGTTCGATCCCGGGCTGGAACCCGAGCACCGGCAGATAGGCCTTCTGCGCGATGTCACCGAGTCCGATGCAGCCGACCTTCACGGGGGCTCCTTCTCTGCTTGTCCGCGCCTGCCTGTCCGCGCCTGCCTGCACGGCAGCATACGCAGGGCCCGGCCGAAAACCCCTGGTGGATCGGAACGGGTCGGGCGAGCATGAGGACATGACGACCGAGCGCACGGAACCGGCCCTGGACGCCGACGAACGCACGATGCTGGAGGGCTGGCTGGACTACCACCGGCAGACGCTCGCCGTGAAGTGCCGGGATCTGACCGACGAGCAGCTCAGGACCGCCTCGGCGCCCCCGTCCGAACTGTCCCTGATGGGGCTGGTGCGGCACATGGCCGAGGTCGAACGCAACTGGTTCCGCCGGGTGCTGACGGGGGACGATCCCGGACCGATCCACTACAGCGACGAGGACCCGGACGGCGAGTTCCATCTCACCGAGGCGGACACCTGGCAGGACGCCTACGACGGCTGGCAGGCCGAGATCGGGATCTCCCGGCGCAACGCGGCCGGTTTCGGCCTCGACGAGTTCTCCGCGGGACGCAGCAGGACCGAAGGCAAGCCGTTCAGCCTGCGCTGGATCTACACGCACATGATCGAGGAGTACGCGCGTCACAACGGTCACGCCGATCTGATCCGTGAGCGCATCGACGGCGTCACGGGCGACTGACGTCAGCCCGGGCGGGCCCGAACCCCTCGTAGGAGGTGCGGGATCACCCGTGCGGGGCAAGCTCCGCTCGTGCGCCGTGCCTCACGGAGCCCGAGCCAGCAGAGTTGCGCGGGTGCATCGAACGACGACCCTCACCGCGCTCCTGGTCACCGTGGCCGTGTCGGCCCTCACCGGCTGTGTGACGGTCCAGCGTCCGCCCACGGCAGGCCCTCCGGCGGCGGTGCCCGCGTCCGGACCCGTGCCCCGGGCGGACGGCGACGCGCAGTCCCAGGTGGCGCAGGCGCCGGCGCGGGAGGCGCTGGAGCTCGTCGGGCCGCCGCGACGCTCGCAGCCGCCGACATCGACACCGACGCCACGGCGGGCGGTCCCGCGAGGGCCCGCGCCGGCCCGGCGGGCGCAGCCGGACACCGTGCCCCGGCCGCTGCGTCCGCAGTCCCGTTTGCAGTCCCCTGGGCGGCACCAGCCGCGGATCGGTATCCCCGACGGGTCCGGGGCGGTGCGCGGCAACCCGGACCTGTGCGCCCTCGGCAGGACGTACGGGGGCTGGCGGGCGGACAGTCCGGAGTCGGCGATCTGCGAGCAGACCTACGGGCGTTGAGGCGACAGCCCTCGGGTCCCTCAGGGGCGCTGCCGTGGCGGACCCCAGGTCCCCCCGCCGGAGCCGTCCCCCTCCCCCGCCCCTTCCCCCAGCCTCAGTTCCATCCGGCTGATCGCCGCCCGGATCCCGTCCCCGTAGGTGTCGTCGCCCAGGGCCCCCGCGGCCCCCCGGGCCCGGCGGACATGGCTGCGGGCGGCCTCGCGGCGGCCGAGTTTCACATAGTCCGCCGCGAGGTTCAGGTGCAGTGAGGGATACAGCGCCCGCACGGCGGCCAGCTGGCCGTACTCCGCGCTCCGCCCGTCCACGAGTTCCTCCGCGGCGGTCAACGCCCGCAGGTCCCAGGCGAGTTCGGCGTCGGGGTCGTCCTGGGTGTCGGCGAGGTAGTGGGCCAGGGTGCAGCGGTGCAGCGGGTCGCCGTGTTCGCCGATCTCCGTCCACAGCTCCAGCAACCGGTGGCGGGCCTCCTCGCGGTCGCCCGCGTGATGCAGCATCACGACCTGCCCGATCCGTGTCAGCACGGCATCGGATGCCGTCTGCCCCTGTCGCTCCGTCACGGCGTCCTCCGCGTGCTCGTCGGCGTCCCCACCGGTCCCTGCCGGTCCTCGACCGACGCTAACCGCAGGGACCGGGGATCCGGGGCAGGCGGCACCGGGCCGGCCGGTGAAGGACCGGCCCGGCGGCGGGTCAGCCCAGGTTCGGCACGGTCCAGTCGATCGGCTCGTGGCCCTGCGCCGCCACGGCCTCGTCGATCTGCGTGAACGGACGGGAACCGAAGAACTTCTTGGCCGACAGGGGCGAGGGGTGCGCGCCCTTGACCACCACGTGCCGGGTCTCGTCGATCAGCGGGAGCTTCTTCTGGGCGTAGTTGCCCCACAGGACGAAGACCGCCGGGTCGGGCCGGTCGGCCACCGCGCGGATCACCGCGTCCGTGAACTTCTCCCAGCCCTTGCCCTTGTGGGAGTTCGCCTCGCCGGAACGGACGGTGAGCACCGCGTTGAGCAGCAGCACGCCCTGCTGGGCCCACGGCATCAGATAGCCGTTGTCCGGGACGGGCGTGCCCAGTTCCTCGTGCATCTCCTTGTAGATGTTGCGCAGGGACGGCGGGACCTTCACCCCGGGCCGGACCGAGAAGCACAGACCGTGGCCCTGGCCCTCGCCGTGGTACGGGTCCTGGCCGAGGATCAGGACCTTGACCCGCTCGTACGGCGTGGCGTCGAGCGCGGCGAACACCTCCTCGCGCGGAGGGTAGACGGGCCCCTTCGCCCGCTCGTCCTCGACGAACTCCGTCAGCTCCTTGAAGTAGGGCTGCTGGAGTTCGTCGCCCAGGACGCCGCGCCAGGACTCGGGCAGCATGGCGGTGTCGGTCACGTCGATGTCCTTATGTCGTACGGTCGCTTGCAGGCTTCAGAACCTACAGGCGACCACTGACAACCGGCCCGGCGAACGGCTCTACCAGCTGGTCTTGCGGGACAGTTCCCACATCATCATGATCGTCGAGGGGTCCAGCGCGCGCTCCCCGCCCGAGATGTCGACGCTCGCGGCCACGTACTGCTTGCCCTGCCACAGCGGCAGCAGTCGCGCGTCGTCGACGAGGATCTGCTGGGCGTCCTCGAAGTCCTTGATCACGGCGCCGCGGTCGCTCTGCTGGCGGGAGTGGGCCAGCGCCTCGGCGATCTTCGGCTCCGGGTAGGGCGTGCCGAGGGCGTTCTGCTTGCCCACGAAGGGCGCGATGAAGTTGTCCGCGTCGGGGAAGTCGGGGAACCAGCCGCGCCCGAACACCGGGTACTCGCCCTTCTGGTAGCCCTCGACGTAGGTCTTCCAGGGCCGGCTCTTGAGCGTCACGGTGAACAGGCCCGTGGTCTCCAACTGGCGCTTGAGCTCGGCGAACTGAAGGGCCGTCTCGGAGCCGTAGCGGTCGGTGGTGTACCAGAAGGTGAGGGGCACCGGCGTGGTGATGCCCGCGCGGGTCAGCAGCGCCCGCGCCTTGGAGGTGCTCGGGTCGCCGAAGTCGTCGAAGAAGCCCGTGGTGTGCCCGGTCAGACCCTTGGGGACCATGGAGTACAGCGGGTCCACGGTGTCCTTGTAGATCTTGTGGGCGATCGCCGACCGGTCGACGACCTGTGCGATGGCCTTGCGCACGGCCAGCTTGCCGGCCCACTTGTCCTTCGGGTTGAACACCAGGTAGCTGATGTCGGTGCCGGCGCCCTCGACGAGCTGGAGCGTGCTTCCTTGGTCCTTGCTCTCCAGGCCGATGATGTCGCCCGCGGCGAGACCCCGGTAGGTCACGTCGATGTCGTGGTCGCGCAGGGCCTTGACCATGGTGGCCGAGTCCTGGAAGTAGCGGATCGTCACCCCGTCGTTCTTGATGTCGGCGAAGCCCTTGTAGTTCGCGTTCCTGACGAGGCCGGCCTTCTTGCCCTCGTCGTAGGACTGGAGCCGGTAGGGCCCGGACCCGTAGACCTTGCCGTCCTTGCGCAGGGAGTCGGCCGGGTAGTCGTCGGGGTCGACGATGGACATGGCCGGGGTGGCGAGGACGAACGGGAAGGTCGCGTCGGCCTGGTTGAGGTGGAAGACGATCTCGCGGTCGCCCAGCACCTGCACCCGGTCCAGGCTGCCCAGCAGCCCGGCCGGACCACTGGCCGCGTTGATCTTCCTGATCCGGTCGATGGAGTACTTGACCGCGGCGGCGTCGAGCGCGTCACCGTCGGAGAACTTCATGTCCGCACGCAGCTTGCACCGGTACTTGGTGTTGCTGTCGTCGGTGAAGTCGCAGCTCTGGGCGGCGTCCGGCTGAGGCGTCGTCGCGCCGTTCGGGTACGCCAGCAGCGTCTGGTAGATGTTGCGGAACAGCTCCCACGAGCCGTCCCAGGAGGCGGCGGGGTCCAGAGTGCTGGGGGCGCTGGTCGTCCCCACCACGATCGGTCCCTTCCCCGCGGAGTCGCTTGCCGAGAAGTAGCTGCATCCAGTCACCAGGGATATGGATGCGATCGCCGCAACCTGGCGCAGGCTTCGCTTCCGGTTGAACACGCGCACGCTCCTCGATCTGCCATACCAAGGGTCGGCAGACCATACCGCAGAGTGACGGGAGTTGAACCTGCTTCCCGGGAGGCCCGAGATCAACCTGTGTTCAAGGGAGTTGGCAAAGCCGGTAGGTCTCCCGTACGACGCAACGGGCGCCGTTTCCGTCAAGTCCCGTATGGATCCGGCAGGATCCGGCAGGGAGGAAACAGCGCCCGTGTCGGATGCGCGCAGGTCAGCCGACGCCCGCGTTGAGGAAGATGCCGCCGTCGACGACGAGGGTCTGGCCCGTGATCCAGTCGGACTGCGTCGAGGTCAGGAACGCGGCGGTGCCACCGATGTCCGAGGGCACGCCGAGCCGGCCGAGCGGGTAGGACGCGGCCGCCTCCGCCTCCCGGCCCTCGTACAGGGCCTGGGCGAACTTGGTCTTCACGACGGCCGGGGCGATGGCGTTGACCCGGACCTTCGGCGCGTACTCGTGCGCCAGCTGCTGGGTCAGGTTGATCATCGCGGCCTTGCTGACGCCGTAGGCGCCGATGAAGGGCGAGGCCGAAAGACCCGCGACGGAGGCGATGTTGACGATCGCGCCGCCGTTGTCCTTCTGCCAGGCGTGCCAGGTGCGCTGCGCGAAGCCGAGTGCCGAGATCACGTTCGTCTCGAACACCTTGCGCGCGACATCGAGGTCGAGGTCGGCGATCGGCCCGAACACCGGGTTCGTACCGGCGTTGTTGACCAGGAAGTCGACGCGGCCGAAGGCCTCCATGGTGCGCTCGACGGCGGCGGCCTGGTGCTCGATGTCGTGGGCCTTGCCCGCGACGCCGATGACCCGGTCGGCGCCGAGCGCGTCGACGGCCTCCTTCAGGGCCTCCTCGTTGCGACCGGTGATGCAGACCCGGTCGCCGCGGGCGACCAGGGCCTCGGCGACGCCGTAGCCGATGCCGCGGCTGGCACCCGTGACCAGGGCGACCTTGCCGGAGAGTTCAGTCATTTTCGCTGATCCTTAGTCGAGCGGCCCGCCGGCCACGTACAGCACCTGGCCGGAGACGAAGCCGGCCGCCTCGTTCGTGAAGAAGGCGATGGCGTTGGCAATGTCCTCGGGCTCGCCGACGCGCTGCACCGGGATCTGGGTGGCGGCCGCGGCCTTGAAGTCGTCGAAGCCCATGCCGACACGGTCCGCGGTGGCCTTGGTCATCTCGGTGGCGATGAAGCCGGGCGCGACGGCGTTGGCGGTGATGCCGAACTTGCCGAGCTCGATGGCCAGGGTCTTGGTGAAGCCCTGGAGACCGGCCTTGGCGGCGGAGTAGTTGGCCTGGCCGCGGTTGCCGAGGGCGGAGGACGAGGAGAGGTTGACGACCCGGCCGAAGCCCGCGTCCACCATGTGCTTCTGGACCGCCTTGGTCATCAGGAACGAGCCGCGCAGGTGCACGTTCAGGACGGTGTCCCAGTCGGACGCGGTCATCTTGAACAGCAGGTTGTCACGGAGCACACCAGCGTTGTTGACCAGGATGGTCGGGGCGCCGAGCTCCTCCACGACACGCGCGATGGCGGCCTCGACCTGCGCCTCGTCGGAGACGTCCGCGCCGATCGCCACGGCCCTGCCGCCCGCCGCGGTGATCTTCTCGACGGTGTCCTTGCAGGCGGCCTCGTCGAGGTCGATCACGGCGACGGCACGGCCTTCGGCCGCCAGCCGTACGGCGGTGGCGGCGCCGATGCCGCGTGCCGCGCCGGTGACTACGGCGACCCGCTGCTCAGTGGTGGACATTGCTGGTTCTCCTCGCGCTTGAGATGCGGCTCCCACGGTACGCCCCTGAGGTGAGCGACCGCTTAGTACCTTCAGCAGACGTGACGCTAGAAGCCCTGGCACGCGGTGTCAACGGCGCACCGCGGGGGTGTGATCCATTACCTGACGAGCAGATCGAGCAGCCGCCCGGTCTCGGCCGCCGGATCGAGGGTCAGACCGGTGTGCACGGGGCCCGGCTGGACGACCGTGGAACGCGGCGCGATCAGCCAGCGGAAGCGCCGGCCCGCGTCGTCGCCCGCGGCCTGCCCGGCCGCCGTGCCCCCGGCGCACACGCCCTCGACCGCGCGCAGCGCCGCCCGTACGGCATCGACGTCCACGGCCGGGTCCAGCGCCAGCAGCCTGCGCTCGTCGAGATGCGTACGCACGCCTACGAAGGACGCGGCCCGGCAGTAGACGAGGACTCCGGCGTTGATGCACTCGCCGCGCTCCACGCGGGGCACCACCCGCAGCACCGCGTACTCGAAGACGTTCCGCTCGCTCACTGTCCCCCCTGGATGCGTTCGTGGATGCGGCCCGCACGCGCGAGCAGGGGCCGTGCGTAGGCCCGCCGGAGCTCGTCCGGCGAGTCGAAGCCCGGCTCGTCGGCCAGCCACACGTCCGGGATCGCGGCGGTGACCTCGGCGAGCAGTTCCTCGGTGACCAGGGGCGCCAGCTCGGCGGCGGCAGCGGCGACGTCCGGCCCGAACGGCCGCAGAGCGTGGTCGCCGATGTCGTACGGGCGGGCCGCGGAGGTCTCGGCGCCGCGCCAGTTGTGGTGCCAGATCATGGTGGCGCCGTGGTCGATGAGCCACAGCTCGCCCCGCCACATCAGCAGGTTGGGATTGCGCCAGGAGCGGTCGACGTTGTTGACGAGCGCGTCGAACCAGACGATCCGCCCGGCCTCCCGCGGACTCACCGGGAAGGCGAGCGGGTCGAAGCCGACGGCGCCGGAGAGGAAGTCCATGCCGAGGTTGGTCCCGCCGCTGGACTTGAGCAGCTCCTGCACCTCCTGGTCCGGTTCGCCGAGTCCGAGCACCGGGTCCAGTTCGAGCGTCACCAGGCCGGGCACACGAAAGCCGAGCCGGCGGGCGAGTTCCGCGCACACGACCTCGGCGACGAGCGTCTTGCGGCCCTGTCCCGCGCCGGTGAACTTCATGACGTACGTCCCGAGGTCGTCGGCCTCGACGAGCCCCGGCAGCGAGCCGCCCTCACGCAGCGGCGTGATGTAGCGGGTCGCGATGACTTCCTTGAGCATCGCCCCAGGTTACTGGGGTGTTGGCGGCGGACCCACGCCGACGGTCCCCGGCGGCCGCCACGGCGGCGTTCTCGCGGCTCCGCGTCCGGCACTTCCGGAGAAAAGCGGCTCCGCCCGGATGAACGGCGCGTCCGCCCCGGCCGTACTGAAGTGCAGATCACGTGAGATCCAGGGAAGGGAACGTCAGCATGACCAGCGAATCGCTTCAGCCCGTCACCGGCCCCAGCCGCCGCACCGTCGTGGCGACCGTCGGGGCGGCCGGGGTCGCCGTCGCGCTGACCGCGTGCGGGTCGCAGGACTCGGGCGACAAGGGCAGTTCCGGCTCCGCGGGAGCCGCGGGAGCGGCGGGCACCGTCATCGCGAAGACCTCGGACATCCCGGAGGGCGGCGGCAAGATCTTCACGGAGCCGGGCGTGGTGGTGACCCAGCCGACGGCGGGCACGTTCAAGGCGTTCTCCACGAAGTGCACGCACAAGGGCTGTCCGGTGACCAGCGTCGCCAACGGGGTGATCGTCTGCCCGTGCCACCACAGCGAGTTCTCCATCGAGGACGGCAGTGTGAAGCAGGTCCCGGCGACGCAGCCGCTGCCCGCCGTGGAGATCACCGTGTCCGGTGAAGAGATCAAGCTGGCCTGAGCACCGTCACCCGTGTGCGGCCCGCCGGGGCCGCGCCAGGGCGCCGAGCACCTCGCCGGTGGTCACCAGGGTCGCCACCAGGGCGAGCGTGTGACGGATCATCATGGGCGTGTAGTCGGCGGGCACCCCCGCGACGGCGTCCGTCGGCACCACCGCGGTGTAGCCGCGGTTGACCGCGTCGAAGACGGCGTTGGGTATCGCCACGTTGGCGGAGACCCCGGTGACGACCAGGGTGCGGCAGCCGAGGTTGCGCAGCAGCGGGTCGACATCGGTGCCCTGGAGGGGCGACAGGCCGTGCAGCCGCCGTACGACGAGGTCGTCCTCGGCGACCTCGATCGGCGGCGCGACGCGCACCGCGGTGGTGCCCGTCAGCTGCTGGACGGGCAGGCGTTCGGCGGCGCGGAAGAGGCGGGCGTTGCGGTTGGCGCCGCGGCCGTCCGGACGCCGTTCGGCGACGGCGTGGATCACCTGCATCCCGCTGCCGTGCGCGGCGGCGACCAGCCGGGCGACATTGGCGAGGGCGCCGGAGGAGCGGGCCTCGCGGGCGAGTTCGGGCAGCGCGCTGCCGGGGCCCACGACGCCCTGCTGGCACTCCACGGTGAGCAGCACCGTGCTCGCCGGATCGAGGAGGTGGACGAGCTGTTCCGGCGACGGCATGGCACGTCCTCGCTCTCCTCGGCACGGACCGGCGGGGCGTGACACTAGCCACCATTGCGCGACGACGGAAGACGTTCCATTCTTTTCTGACGTGATGTCAGAGGATCTCCCCGCGCGGGGAGAACGGCCCTCTGGCACGACGTGGGACAAGAAGAGGGGGCCGCATGACCGCCACTCAGCGCCGGGGCCGGAAGATCATGATGACACCGGGGGAGCTGGACGAGTTCCTCACGACTCAGCGCACCTGCCGGGTCGCCACCGTGTCGGCCGACGGCGCGCCGCACGTCAGCACGCTGTGGTTCGCCTGGGACGGCACCTCGATGTGGCTGTACTCGGTGGTGCGCAGCAAGCGCTGGATCCATCTGCGCCACGACCCCCGGGTGGCGATCGTGGTCGACACCGGTGAGGCGTACGACGAGCTGCGCGGCGTCGAGCTGTCGGGGACCGTGGACTTCGTGGGCGAGAGTCCCCGCACCGGGGAGCTGCGCGCGGAACTCGACGTTCCCGAGACCCTGTTCGCCCGCAAGAACTTCGGCCTGGAGGAGATGCCGCACGACGGCCGGCACGCCTGGATCCGGCTGACGCCCGAGAAGACCGTGTCCTGGGACTTCCGCAAACTCGGCGGCGCGTAGGCGCGTTCGGCCGACGCGCTCGGCCCGTGTGCCCGTTCGCCCGCCCCGCGTGCTCAGCCGACGTGTTCCGCGGCCGCGCGCAGCGCCCGGACCGCCGCGCGGATCGACGGGCGGCGGTCGGCGTCCGTGCGCCAGACGGCGTAGACGTGGCGGCTCACCGGCTGGGTGAGCGGGACGGTGACGACCCCGGGCGGCATCGGGCTGCGGCCGAGCAGGGGCGCGACGCACACGCCCAGTCCGGCCGCGACCAGGACGAGCTGGGTGTGCGTCTCGCCCGCGCGGTGGCCGACGACCGGTTCGATGCCCTGCGAGCGCAGGGTGTACATCAGCCACTCGTGGCAGAACTCGCCCTCGCCCCAGGTGATCCACTCGTCCTCGGCGAGCTCCGCGAGGTCCACCGCCTCCCGCCCGGCGAGCGGATGGCCGGCCGGCAGGGCGAGGTCCGCGGGGTCGTCGAGGATGGGCGCCTTCGTCAGCCCGTCGGGCAGCGGGATCGACTTGTTGTACCAGTCGAGCACCACCGCGAGGTCGAGGTCCCCGCGCATCACGGCGGCGATCGCGGCCTCCGGCTCCAGCTCGCACGAGCGCACCCGCAGCACCGGGTGCTCGGCACGCAGGGCGGCGAGCGCGGTGGGGAACAGTCCGCGTGCGGCGGTCGGGAACGCCGACAGCCTGAGTTCGCCCACCGCCTGTCCGCGCTGCGCCTCCAGGTCGGACTGGGCGAGCTGCACCTGGGACAGGATGCGGGCCGCGTGGTCGGCGAGCAGCCGGCCCGCGTCCGTCAGCCGTACCCCCCGGCCGTGCCGGGCCAGCAGCCGCTGTCCGACCTCCCGCTCCAGTTTGGCCAGCTGCTGCGAGACGGCGGACGTGGTGATGTGCAGCCCCTCGGCGGCCCCGCTGACCGAGCCGTGCCGGGCCAGGGCGTCGAGCGTGCGCAGCCGCTCCAGGTTCAACATGTAAGCGATACTACGAGATAACGCTTGCGAATTCTCGATTGTGCTACGACGTCTGCTCCTTCATCGTTGCCTGCATGAGCACCGTCACCGCCACCCGCGAGCCCCTTCGAGCCACTGCCGCCGCCCAGCGCCCGCGCCGGATCCGGGACTGGCGTCTGCGCTTCGCGGCCCTGTCCCTGATCTGGGGCTTCAGCTTCCTGCTGATCAAGGTGGGCACCGACGGGTACGCCCCCTTCCAGGTCACGCTCGGCCGGCTGGTGTTCGGCACCGCGGTGCTCGCGGCCGCCATGGCCGTCAAGGGCGAACGGCTGCCGCGCGGCCGGCGGACCTGGGCGCATCTGGCGGTCGCCGCCTTCCTGCTCAACGGGCTGCCCTTCTCGCTCTTCGCCTACGCGGAGCTGACGATCCCCTCCACCCTGGCGGGCATCTGCAACGCCACCTCACCTCTGTGGGGCATGGCACTGTCCCTGGTCGCGCTCTCCGAGGACCGGCCGACCCGGCTCCGGGTCGCCGGGCTCGGCCTGGGCTTCCTGGGCGTGCTGACCGTGCTCGGCGCCTGGCAGGGCTTCCACGGCCTGGACGCCGGGGGCACCGCGCTCGCGCTGCTGGCCTCGCTGAGCTACCCGGTCGGCTGGATCTACGTACGCCGCACACTGGCCGGCTCCGGCATCTCCCATCTGTCCCTGACCGGGGCCCAGCTGCTGCTGGCCACCGTGCAACTGGCCGTCGTCACACCGCTGTTCACCACGCTGCCGACCCACTTCTCGCTGCTGCCCCTGCTGGCGATCGCCGCCCTGGGCGCGTTCGGCACCGGGTTCGCGGTCCTCGTCCAGTACGGTCTGGTCGCCGAGGTCGGCCCGACCACCGCCCAGATGGTCACGTACTTCATCCCGGTCATCGCCACGGCCGCGGGCGTCGCGATCCTCGGCGAGCCGCTGGCCTGGACCACCCCGGTCGGCGCGGTCGTCGTCCTGGCGGGCGCGGCACTGACCCAGGCCCGCGGCAAGTCCTAGGACGAGGGACGGGGACGCGGGACGCAGAACGCGGGACGCGGCGGGAACGGGGACGCGGGCCTCGCGGGGGCTGGAGACCTCGGGGCCCTCGGGGGGCCTGGGGGCCTGCGCGTCGGCGGCCGCGGCGGGTGTTCAGACATGGTGGCGGGCCGGAGCCGGCCCCACCGCCGAGGCGACCGCGTCCGCGAGCGGTCCGGTCTCGTGCGCGGCCAGGGCCGAGACGGTGATCCGGATGCCGGGGGGCGCGCTCAGCCGGAAGCGGGCGCCGGGCGCGACCGCCCAGCCGGCGTGCAGCAGCCGGGCGACCGCGCCGGTCTCGTCCGGAACCGGGATCCAGACGTTCATCCCGCTGCGCCCGTGGGCCGCGATCCCCCGGTCGGCGAGCGCGCCGATCAGCGCGTCCCGACGCCGGCCGTACGCCGCCGCGACCGCGTGCGCGTCCACCGCGCCGTCGCTCCACAGCCGCAGCACGGCCCGCTGGACGATCCGGCTGACCCAGCCGGGCCCGAGCCGCTGCCTGCCCAGGACCCGGTCGAGGGTGACGGCGTCCCCGGTGAGCACCGCGAGCCGCAGGTCGGGGCCGTAGGCCTTGGCGACCGAGCGGACGAAGGCCCAGTTCCGGGTGGTACCGGCGAGGGGGTGCAGGGGAAGGTCCACGATGCGGTGGCCGTGGTCGTCCTCGATCAGGAGGGTGTCGGGGTACCGGCGGAGCACGCCCCGCAGGGCGCGCGCCCGGGCGGCGCTCACCGCGGCGCCGGTGGGGTTCTGCGCCCGGTCCGTGACGATCAGGGCGCAGGCCCCGGCGTCCAGGGCGGCCCTCGATCTCGTCGAGCAGATCTCCCCATCGCGCCTCGCCGTCCTCGT
>NZ_JBEOWS010000118.1:0-24999 GCF_040296125.1 Streptomyces sp. NPDC002265
AGACGCCAGAGATGCCTGAGACGTCTGAGGCGCCTGAGAGCGTCGTGCCTGAGCGCGCTGTGCCCGACAGCGCGGCGCCGGGGGCGCCGGAGGGCCGGGCGGCCGTGGTGCCGGACAGCGGCGCGGACGGGGTACGGGACGGCGGGGCGGCCGGGGTCGACGCCCCCTGACGCACGCGGGTCCGGGGCGCGGACGGTCTGCACGCGCCCCGGACTCCGGTGACGTACGCGGCAGCCGTTGCACGGATCGGTGCGTGCCCCGCGGTCCCGCGCGAGGCCCACCCCCAACCCGATGCCGTGGAACGGCTGCCGCCTCCCCCATCGGTGTGGTCTGCGGAACCCGGTTACGTCATATGTGAAGCTCTTGTGCAGGGGAGTTGAGCATAAGCCCGTCACCGGCCCGCAATGGCGCAGACGGTCAAATTCCGCTTGTGCAGGTTGAGGAGTTGACGATTCGCGCCCCGCGCCCGGCCGCGCCCCGGTGTCCCCCGTCCGGGTGGTGCGCGGCCGGCGGGGGCGTGTCGGGTGCGGCCGGTTCCCCGCTTCCTCCCTCAACTGTCCGGGGAGGAAAGATGACCATCGCAGCGCCCTCGTCGCATCGGGCACCCTCGCGGCACACGCCCGGCTTCCGGGCCGCCGCCCGCCGTCTCGACCGCCGCCGCTTCCTCGGTGTCTCCGGCGCGGCGCTGGCGCTCGCCTTCACCGCCGACCTGCCCGGGAGCGGGGTCGCGGCCGCCGCGGAGCTGGACGCGGCGCGGATCGGCGCCGACCCCTTCACCCTCGGCATCGCCTCCGGCGACCCGGGACCCGACTCGGTCCTGCTGTGGACCCGGCTGGCGCCCGCCCCGTACCAGCCCGACGGCGGACTGCCCGCCCAACGCATCGGCGTCGACTGGGAGATGGCCCGCGACGAGGGCTTCGCCACCGTCGTCCGGCGGGGGACCGTCATCGCGCATCCCGAGTTCCGGCACACCGTGCACGTCGAGGCCGGCGGTCTGGAACCCGGCCGCGTCTACCACTACCGCTTCCGCGCGGGCGGCTGGCTCAGCGAGACCGGCCGCACCCGGACCGCACCCGCCGAGGGCAGCCTCGTCGCGTCGCTGAACATCGCCGCCGTCGCCTGCCAGGCCTACCAGGACGGGTACTTCACCGCCTACCGCCACCTCGCCGGGGACGACGTCGACGTGGTCTTCCACCTCGGCGACTACCTCTACGAGTACGCGGTCGACGCGACCGGCGGCGCCCGCGCCTACACCGACCGCCGCCTGCCCGCGCTGTTCGCCCACGAGGCCGTGTCGCTGGAGGACTACCGGCTGCGCTACGCCCTCTACAAGACCGACCCCGACCTGCGGGCGGCCCACGCGGCGCATCCCTTCGTCGTCGCCTTCGACGACCACGAGACGGAGAACGACTACGCGGGCGAGGTCCCCGGAGACGGCGTCTCCCCGGCGGAGTTCCTGCTGCGCCGCGCCGCCGCCTACCGCGCCTACTGGGAGCACCAGCCGCTGCGCGCACCGCAGTTGCCCGTGGGACCGGACATGCGGCTGTACCGGCGGCTGCGCTGGGGCCGGCTCGCCCAGTTCGACGTGCTCGACACCCGCCAGTACCGCTCCGACCAGGCCTACGGCGACGTCCCGCACGCGCCGGGGCCGCAGAGCGAGGACCCGGCTCGCACGATGACCGGCGCGGCCCAGGAGCGGTGGCTGCTCGACGGCTGGCGGGACTCGGCCGCGCTGTGGAACGTCGTACCGCAGCAGGTCTGTTTCTCCCGGCGGCGGCTGGGGACCGGCCCTGCCGCGAAGGTCTCCATGGACGCCTGGGACGGCTACCCGGCCGCCCGCCGCCGCGTCCTGGACGGGGCGAAGGCGGCCGGTGTCGCCAACCTGATGGTGCTCACCGGCGATGTGCACGTCGGCTACGCCTTCGACATCAAGGACGACTTCGACGACCCGGCCTCCCGCACGCTCGGCACCGAGATCGTGGCCACCTCGATCGCCAGCGGCGGGGACGGCGTCGCGCGGCCCGGGAACTGGGCCGCGCACCTGGCGGCCAACCCGCACCTGCGGTTCTACGACGGGCGGCGCGGCTACGCCCGGGTCGCGCTGGGGCAGCGGCTGGCCCGTGCCGACTTCAGGGCCGTGCCGTACGTGACGACGCCCGGCGCGCCGATCGCGACGGCCGGGTCCTTCGTGACGGAGGTGGGGGACCCGGGCCTCAAACCGGCCTGAGCGGACCGGCCCCCGCAGGGACGGATCACCGGCCCCCGCAGGGACGGATCCGCGGGCCCGGCGAGGACGCATCACCGGCCCCCGCCGGGACGGATCACCGGGTCCCGCAAGCACGGGTCAGCGGGCCTCGCCGGGGTAGTGGACGCCGATGCGGTCGCGGATCGCGTCGAGCGTGCGCATCACGGCGAGGGTGCCGTCGAGCGGGACGAGCGGGGACTCGGTCTCGCCCGCGCGCAGGGCCCGCATGACCTCCTTCGCCTCGTGCCGGAGGCTGGTGCGGGGGCCGTCGGCCGGGTCGGCGGCGAACTCCTCGGGGGCGCGGCCGTCGCGGTGCAGGACGAAGCGGTCCGGGTGGAAGAAGCCGTCCGGGATGTCGATACGGCCGGCGGAACCGGTGACCGAGGCCGTGGTGCCGGTACCGCCGACCACGGAGCAGTGCACCGAAGCAAGAGCGCCACTCTCCCAGGAGAGCAGTGCTCCGGTCTGGAGATCGACGCCCTCGTCGGAGAGCACTGCTCTCGCCGCGATGTCCGAGGGCTCCCCGAGCAGCAGCTGCGCGAACGACACCGGGTACACCCCGAGGTCCAGCAGCGCGCCGCCGCCCTGCGCCGGGTCGCGCAGCCGGTGCGAGGGCGGGAAGGGACCCGAGAGCCCGAAGTCGGCCTGCACCGTGCGCACCTCGCCGATCGCGCCGTCCTCGACCAGCGCCTTCAGCCGCCGCACCAGCGGATTGCAGTACATCCACATCGCTTCCATCAGGAAGCTCCCGCGCTCGCGGGCCAGCGCGACCAGTTCCCGCGCCTCGCCCGCGTTCAGCGTGAACGCCTTCTCGCACAGCACGTTGCGCCCCGCCTCCAGACAGAGACCGGCCGCCGCCCGGTGGGCCGCGTGCGGGGTGGCGACGTACACGACATCGATGTCCTCGTCCCGCGCGAGAGCCTCCCAGTCGCCGTACGCGCGCGGAATGCCGAACCGCTCGGCGAACGCCTCCGCCGACGCCCGGGTCCGCGAGGCCACCGCCACCACCTGCGCGTCCGGCAGGTCCACCAGGTCCGCGGTGAACGCCGCCGCGATCCCGCCGGTGGCCAGGACCCCCCAGCGCACCCTGTTTTCCGTCACGGTCATGCGGCCCCCACCCTCGCTCATGCGGCCTTCGGCACTCTGTACGAGCTGAGAGCATAGGCGGCGGATCACTCGGAGAGGGAGGGGCGTATGTCCGAGCGCACCACGGGGACACCCGGCCTGGAACACGGCGCCGAATCCGCGGCCACGGCGGCCCACGGCCCGGCCCCGCGCCGGGCCGGTCTCCTGGTCGTCCTCGTCCTCGGGGCACTGACCGCGACACCCCCGCTGGCGATGGACATGTATCTGCCGGCCCTGCCGGAGGTCACCCGCGCCCTGCACGCGCCCGCCACGACCGTCCAGCTCACCCTCACCGCCTGCCTGGCGGGCATGGCGCTCGGACAGCTGGTCGTCGGCCCGATGAGCGACCGCTGGGGCCGCAGGCGCCCGCTGCTCGCCGGACTCGCGGTCTACGTCGTCGCCACCGCCCTGTGCGCGCTGGCACCCGGCGTGGAACTCCTGGTCGCCTTCCGGCTCGCGCAGGGGCTCGCGGGCGCCGCCGGCATAGTGATCGCGCGGGCGATCGTGCGCGACCTGTACGACGGTGTGGCCATGGCCCGCTTCTTCTCCACGCTCATGCTGGTCTCCGGCCTCGCCCCGATCGTCGCGCCGCTCGTCGGCGGGCAGATCCTGCGGGTGACCGACTGGCGCGGGGTCTTCGTCCTGCTGACCGGCGTCAGCGTCGTGCTGACGGCGGTGGTCTGGGCGCGGCTGCCCGAGACCCTGCCCGCCGCGCGGCGGCACGGCGGCGGGGTCGGCGAGGCGCTGCGCACCATGCGCGGACTGCTCGCCGACCGCGTCTTCACCGGGTACGTGCTCACCGGCGGCTTCGCCTTCGCCGCGCTGTTCGCCTACATCTCGGCCTCACCGTTCGTGGTGCAGGAGATCTACGGCGCCTCCCCGCAGACCTTCAGCCTGCTGTTCGGCCTGAACTCCGTGGGACTGATCGTCGTCGGCCAGGTCAACGGCAGGCTGCTGGTCGGCCGGGTCCGCCTGGACCGGGTGCTGGCCGCGGGCCTCGCGGTCGTGGTCCTCGCCGCGGCCGCCCTGCTGCTGACGGCGAGCGGCGCGTTCGGCGAGACCGGCCTGGTCCCGGTCGCCGCCGGGCTGTTCGTGCTGATGTCCGCGATGAGCCTCGTCCTGCCCAACGCCCAGAGCCTCGCCCTGATGCGTGTGCAGCACGCCGCGGGCGCCGCCTCCGCCCTGCTCGGCACGTCCTCCTTCCTCGTCGGGGCGATCGCCTCGCCGCTGGTCGGCATCGCGGGCGAGCACACCGCCGTCCCCATGGCGCTCGTCCAGCTGACGGCCGCACTGGTGGCGGCGGCCTGCTTCGTGGGAATGTGCCGTCCCTGGAACGCACGTGCGATCACGCACGAGGCCGAGAGCCCCGGGGAGGGCAACTGAGCGCGCCGAGACTGCGCATCGACACACCGGAGCGCGCCGGGCTGGACGCCCGCGAACTGAGCCGCCTCGTCCGCGAGGTGCGCGAGCTCAGCGCGGGGAAGCACCCCTGGGCGGCGGGCACCGTCGTGGTCGCCGGACGCGGCCCGGTGATCGCCGTGGCGGAGGCCGCGGGCTGGGCGGTGCGCCACACCTCGTACGACCCGGAGACCGACACCGGGGTGGAGGCGCCGCCCGGGGAGCGGGTGCCGATGACCGTCGGCACGCCCTTCGATCTGGCCTCCCTCACCAAGCTGTTCACGTCGGTCGCCGCGGTGCAGCAGATCGAGCGGGGCACGCTCGGCATCGACGCCCTGGTGGGCGCGTATCTGCCGGACTTCCGAGCCGCCGCCGAGCACGGCATCACCGTACGGCAGTTGCTCACCCACACCTCCGGGCTGCGCCCCGAACTCCCGCTGTACGACTGCGCGGACGACGCCGAGCGGCTGGCGCGGCTGCGGGCGGAGGCGCCGGTGGGCGCGGCCGGCACGTACCGCTACTCCGACCTGAACATGCTGCTGCTCCAGCACGTCCTGGAACGCGTCGGCGGCCGTCCCCTCGACGTGCTCGTCCGCGACGGCATCACCCGCCCGCTGGGCATGACGGCCACCGGGTACGGCCCCTGTCCGGGCGCGGCGGCCACCGAGGACCAGCGGCGCCCGTGGGCCAAGGCGGACCGGGGGATGCTGCGGGGCGTGGTCCACGACGAGAACGCCTGGGCGCTGGGCGGGGTGGCCGGCCACGCGGGCCTGTTCTCCACCGGGCGCGACCTGGCGGTGTTCTGCCGCGCGCTGCTGGCCGGCGGCTCGTACGGGCCCGCCCGCATCCTCGGCCCGGACTTCGTGGAGCTCCTGCTGACCGCGCCGGGCCTCGGCTTCGCCCTGGACCAGCCGTGGTTCATGGGGGAGCTGGCGGGCCGGGGAGCGGCGGGCCACACCGGCTTCACGGGGACGTCGCTGGTCCTGGACCGGGCCACGGACACCTTCCTGGTGCTGCTGGCCAACACGGTCCATCCGCGCAGACGCCCGGCGGACAGCGGGCCGCGCGCGGCGGCCGCGACCCGGCTGGCCCGAGCCGTGCGCGGGGCATAGCGGTCGAGTCCCCGGCCGGTCCGGGACCCTCCGCGACCTGAGAGAATCGGCGGGTGAACGTCCCCGCAGCCCCGGCCGAGACCCTCCGCAGCGCCCTTGCCGCCCTTCTCGACGGGCTCCCGGCCAGGCAGGCCTCGGGAGCCGTGGAGCGGCTCATCGCCAACTACCGGGGGGCCACCCCCACCGACGCGCCGATCCTGCGGGACCGCGCGGACGTCGCCGCGTACGCCGCGTACCGGATGCCGGCGACCTTCGAGGCGGTACGGGCCGCACTGGAGGCGTTCGCCGACGCCGTGCCCGGCTGGGCGCCCGGCAGCCACGTCGACGTCGGCGGCGGCACCGGCGCGGCTACCTGGGCCGTCAGCGCCACCTGGGACGGTCTCCGGCCGGTGACCGTGCTGGACTGGGCCGAGCCCGCGCTCGCCCTGGGCCGCGAGATCGCCGCGGCCAACCCGGCCCTGCGGGAGGCCCGCTGGCAGCGCTCTCGTATCGGAGCGGCGCTCACCATCGAGAGCACCGATCTCGTCACGGTGTCGTACGTGCTCGGCGAGCTCACCGAGGCCGACCGCGTGTCCGTCGTCGACGCGGCCGCGGCCGCCGCCGGGAGTGTCGTGATCATCGAGCCCGGCACTCCCGACGGCTACGCCCGCGTCCTGGCCGCCCGCGACCGTCTGATCGCCGCCGGCTTCCGCGTCGCCGCGCCCTGCCCGCACTCCGCCCTCTGCCCCATCGTCCCCGGCACGGACTGGTGCCACTTCTCGGCCCGGGTCAGCCGTTCCTCGCTGCACCGTCAGGTCAAGGGCGGCTCCCTCCCCTACGAGGACGAGAAGTTCAGCTACGTCGCCGCCACCCGCCTCCCGGTGACCCCGGCCCCCGCCCGGGTGGTCCGGCGCCCGCAGATCCGCAAGGGCCAGGTCCTCCTCGACCTGTGCGAGGCCGACGAACAGCTGCGCCGCACGACGGTCACCAAACGCCACGGCGACCTGTACAAGGCCGCGCGCGACGCGGACTGGGGAGACGCCTGGCCGCCGCACGACGGGGACGACGCGGCCGACTGAGCCCGCCCGGTACGGCTGGGCGAGCCCGCCCGGCGCGATCGGCCGTCCGCCCGGCGCGATCGGCCGAGCCCGTTCGGCGCGCACTCCGGCGGTGTGGGCGGGAAGGCGGGCGCACAAGGGCGGACGCGGACGGCGTGCGAGGCGTGAAAGTTAACGATCCGGGTGTCGATCCGTCGTCTGTAACCCCTCGTAACCCCTATGCCCCCCTCGTCACCACCTGCCCCGATCGGGGGCACTGGCTCCCCGATGGGCCGGAAGGTGGGACGATGAGGCATGCTGGCCGCACGACAGCGAGGCGAGGCGATAGATGAGCGCGGAGAACGGTGGCGGAACCCATCGGCAGGGCAGACTCGCCCGGTGGCTGCGTGGCCGCCGCCCGAAGGAGACCGCAGACACCGGCGGCCGTGAGGCCCTGCTGCTGGCCGCCGCCCGGGCCGGACTGCCCCTCGCGCCCGCCGCGCACCCGGCACCGGGCTACCGCTGCTCCTGCGACCGCGTCGGCTGTCCCACACCCGCCCGGCACCCCGTGTCCTTCGCCTGGCAGACGCAGTCCACCACCGACCGCGCCCAGATCGAGCGCTGGGCCCGGCACCAGCCGCAGGCCAACTTCATCACCGCGACCGGCATGGTGCACGACGTCCTCGACGTGCCCCTGGAAGCGGGCGCCGAGGCGCTGGAGAGCCTGCTGTCCGCCGGTGTCGAGGTCGGTCCGGTCGCCGAGAGCGACGACGGGCGCATGCTCTTCTTCACCCTCACCCGCGGCACCCCCGAGGACGAGGACGAGTGGTGGCCGTGCGAGCTGGACAGCCACCCCGAGACGGCGGACGAACACCCGGGCATGCGCTGGCACTGCCGGGGCTCCTACGTCCTGGTACCGCCCGCCCGGCTGCCCGGGGACGACGGACGGCAGGTGCGCTGGCTGCGCGGCCCCGAGCACCGGCTGCCGGACCCGCTGACCCTGCTGGAGGCGCTCACCGACGCCTGCTCCCGCCATGCCGGGACCCAGCCCGACCACGCCGCCTCGGCCTGGCCCCTGCGCCACTGACGGCGGCCCCCGGCGCCACGGCCGTACGCCCGGCCGCCCGACGCGCTCACGTCGGGGCTACTCGCCCCGGCCCGCCGTCAGACCCTGGACCTTGCCGATCATCGACACCTGGCCGGTCCCCGCGCCCCGCTTCGGGTCCAGCACCACCTGGTTGGAGACGAACTCCATCGTCAGGGACTGCTTGATCTCGCCCTTGGTCAGCGCCTGCACGCTCTTGTTGGGCGTGGGCACGGACGCGCCGGCGGCAGCCGTCTGCTTCACGTAGTGGTGCGTGGTGAAGAACACCAGCGCCCCGCCGTCCGCCGTGCGCAACGCCAGCGGGGCGTAGTCGTCCCGGGTCAGCGCCTCGTCGATGTACTGCGTGGCCAGCCCCGGCCGGCTGGCACCCCTCGTCCGCTCGGCGCGCAGCACGCTGGTGTACGTGCCGTCGGCGAAGGACTTCCCGCCGTTCCTGAGGTACGTCGCGTAGTCCTGGCTCAAGTCCGCGGGGTCCACGGCCAGTTCCGTCTGGTTCAGGGGGACGGTCTCGGCCCAGCCGTCCTTGTCCTTGGCGAACTGCGGTACGGCGTCCGGGGCCACCAGCGTCAGATAGGACACCCGCCACGGCTCGGACAGGCCGCCGCGCAGGAACACCATCAGCCAGCGGGCCGAACCGCCCTTGTTGGCCTTGGCGTCGGCGACGAACCAGCGGGGCCAGCCCGCCTTCCTGGGGATGGTGTACCGCACGTCCGAGAACGTCAGCGCGGTGTGCGCCGCGTTGCCGGACGGGCTGACGCTGTGCCCGGCCGTCAGCCGCGCCCCGTCGATGTCGGAGAGGGCGCCGGCGACGAAGTCCGCGTCCAGGGAACGGTCGTACGCCTGGTCGGCCTTGTTGTACGCGGTGGTGAACTGCCCGAGGGCCTCGGCGGCCTCGGGGGCCGTGGTGGCCGGGAGCACCTCGCGCTCGCCGTGCACCACCACGCATCCGCCCGCCGTCAGCGACAGGACGGTCACCGAGGCCGCGATCAGCGCGCTCCGCTCAAGACTGCTCGGCCTGCGTGGGCCGCGAACCCTGGTCATCAGGTGCCGTCACCTTCCCCTTCCCGGAGGCGAACCCTACCGGGGCGAGGAAGACGGCGAGTGTCGGGACCAGGTAGAGCAGCCACACCGTGACCTGGAACACGGTCGGGTCGGGCTGGAAGTTGAAGACGCCCTTGAGGAGGGTGCCGTACCAGCTGCCCGGGTCGACGGTGTCGCTGATGTCGAAGGCCAGACTGCGGATGCCCGGCAGCCAGTTGGCCTCCTGGAGGTCGTGCACGCCGTACGCGAGCACGCCCGCCGCCACCACGACCAGCATGCCGCCGGTCCAGGTGAAGAACTTGGCGAGGTTGATCCGCAGGGCGCCGCGGTAGAACAGCCAGCCCAGCAGGATCGCGGTCGCCAGACCCAGCGCGACGCCGACCAGCGGGCGCGGGGTGCCGTCGCTGGCCGCGTGCACCGACGCCCACACGAACAGGGCGGTCTCCAGGCCTTCGCGGCCCACGGCGAGGAAGGCGGTGGCGACCAGCGCGCCGGTGCCCATCGCCAGCGCCGCGTCCAGCCTGCCGTGCAGCTCGGACTTCAGATGGCGGGCGGTGCGCCGCATCCAGAAGACCATCCAGGTCACCAGGCCGACCGCGACGATCGACAGGGAGCCGCCGAGCGCCTCCTGCGCCTCGAACGTCAGCTCCTGCGAGCCGAATTCGAGGACGCAGCCGAAGCCCATCGCGATGGCGACCGCGATGCCGATGCCGGTCCAGATCGGCCGCAGGGCGTCCCGTCGGCCGGTCTTGACCAGGTAGGCGATCAGGATGCAGACGACGAGGCTGGCCTCCAGCCCCTCGCGCAGACCGATCAGGTAGTTGGAGAACACGGGCTACGCCTCCTCGGTGAACAGCGCCCGGCCCCACCAGTCGTCCTTGTCGCGGACGCCCGGCGGGACGGCGAAGTGCGCCGAACCCACGTGCTGGATGTATTCGTTGAGCGCGTCGGACGCCGACAGCCGGCGCTGCAGCGGGATGAACCCCTTGCGCACGTCGCGCATGTAGGCCAGGAAGAACAGGCCCGCGTCGAGCCGGCCGAGACCGTCGGTGCCGTCGGTGAAGGAGTAGCCCCGGCGCAGGATGGTGATCCCGTCGTTGGAGTCGGGGTGGGCGAGACGGACGTGCGCGTCGGGCTTCATCGCCTTCAGGAACGGCGCGTCGTGCTCCTTGGCCTTGCCGACCGGTGCGCCCTCGCCCTTGTCGCGGCCGAAGACGTCCTCCTGCTCCTGGAGCGAGGTCCGGTCCCAGGTCTCGATGTTCATCCGGATGCGCCGCGCGACGAGGTACGAACCCCCGGTCATCCAGGCCGACTTGGCGTCGACGTCGGAGTCGCCGACCCAGACGAACTTCTTCAGCCGGTCCGTCTCGGTCCCCGCGATGTTGCGGGTGCCGTCCTTGAACCCCATGAGGTTGCGCGGGGTCTGGGCGTCGGGGGTCGTCGAGGACGTCTTGCCGAAGCCCAGCTGGGACCAGCGGATGGCGACCTTGCCGAAACCGATGCGGGCCAGGTTGCGGATCGCGTGCACGGCGACCTGCGGGTCGTCCGCGCAGGCCTGGATGCACAGGTCGCCGCCGGTACGGGTCTTCTCCAGGTTCTCGCCGGGGAAGCCGGGCAGGTCGACCAGCGCCGCCGGGCGCCGGTCGGCCAGGGCGAACCGGTCGAAGAACGACGGGCCGAAGCCGATGGTGAGGGTCAGCCGCGAGGGCTTCAGGCCCAGCGCCTCGCCGGTGTCGTCCGGGGGCGCCTCGGCGAGCCCGCCGTAGGCGCCCTCGCCGACCGCCCGGCCCGCGGTCATCCGCCGGGCGGCCTCGGTCCAGTCCTTGAGCAGCTGCACGAACTCGGCGCGGTCGTCGGTCTTCACGTCGAACGCGGCGAAGTGCAGCCGGTCCTGGACCGGCGTCGCGATACCCGCCTGGTTCGCGCCGTGGAAGGCGACCGCCGCGCCCGTCTCGGCGGCGGCCGGGTCGACGTCGTTGCCGACCCGGGTCATCGCCACCGCGCCGCCCGCGGCCGCGGCGCCGAGCGCGAGGCCCGCACCGCCCCAGCCGATCAGCGAGCGCCGGGTGGGCGCGATGCCGGAGGGCGTCCCGGCGGTGGTGTCCTGAGCGTCCGTCATCGGTGGTCCCCCTACTTCACGACGGCCGCGGCGAGCTTGGACAGCGGCTCGGCGAGCGCGTTCACCGCGTCCGAGAGCTCCTTGCGCTGGTCCTCGGTGACCTTGTCGTAGGAGACGAAGTCGTACGAGTTCTTGTCCGCGCGGTACTTGTCCAGCAGCGTGTCCAGCGCGGCGAACTGCTTGTCCAGCTCGCCGGCCAGCGCCGCGTCGTTCTTCTGCGCGACCGGCTTCAGCAGCTCGTACGCCTTCTGCGCGCCCTCGACGTTGCCCTTGAAGTCGGACAGGTCGGTGTGCGAGTAGCGGTCCTCCTCGCCGGTGACCTTGCCGGTGGCGACCTCGTCGAGGAGCTCCTTGGCGCCGTTGGCCATGGAGGTCGGGGTGATCTCGGCCTTGCCGACCCGCTTCTGCCAGTCCTTCAGGTCGGTGACCAGCCGGTCGGCGAGGCTCTTGTCGGTGTCGGCGATCTTCTTGTCCGCCCAGAGCGACTTCTCCAGGCGGTGCCAGCCCGTCCACTCCTGACCCTCTTCGAGGCCGTCGGCGCGGGTGTCGACCTTGGGGTCGATGTCGCCGAAGGACTCGGCGACCGGCTCGGTGCGCTCCCAGCCGAGGCGGGAGGGCGCGAAGGCCTTCTTGGCGGCCTCGATGTCACCGGCCTTGACGGCGGCGGCGAAGGTCTCGACGAGCGGCAGCGTGGCGTCGGCCTGCTCCTGCGCGTACTCGCGGTAGGCGGCGACCGCCTTGTCCAGCTCGGGGTTGCGCTTGGCGGCCGAGCCGCCGGTGACGGTGAGCTTCTGCCGGATGCCGAGGCCCTTCATGCCGGGGCGGCAGGCGATCTCGTACGCCCCGGACTTCACCTCGGCGGTCAGCGTGTACTTCGTGCCCGGACCGATGTTCTCCTTCTCGGAGACGATCCGGTCGTCCGGGAAGAGGATCTCGACCTCGGTGGCCTTGGAGCCCTTGTTCTCGATCTTCAGCGTGACGTGGCCGGCCGGCACCGAGGTGGTGGACGTCTTGCACGTCGAGTCCGCGGCGGTCACCTGTATCGCCCCGGCGTCGTCGGCGGCGGTGCTCTTCTGCGTGCAGCCTGTGACGGCGGTCAGCGCTGCTGCGGTGGCGGCGGCGGTGACGACGGACAGTCTGACGGCTCGCATGCGGGCTCCCACGGGTGGCTGGAAAACGGCGTGACGGTACTCACAAGGATTGGTGAGGCTGGCCTAACTTAACCGAGGCTTACCTGCCTGATACCCCTGCGTGGCGTGATTCACCTCTCATAGAGGCCCTATGGCTACGAGGTGATCACGACTGCCCAATTGGTGCGTAAACAACGGGTCAAAGCTGATTCAAAGGTTCCGCTTAGGGTTTACGAGCGTGGAGCCGGTGCGCGGGTGACGCAGCACCTCGACGGGGTGGTCGTAGACCTCGGACAGCAGGCGTTCGGAGAAGACCTCGGCCGGCGGTCCGTCGGCCGCGACACCACCGGCGCACAGGATCGCGACCCGGTGCGGGTAGGCCGCGGCGAGCCCCAGGTCGTGCAACACCACGACCACCGCGTCACCGGCGTGCGCCCTTGCCCGGCACAGCCGCAGCACCGACTCCTGGTGCTTGAGGTCCAGCGCGGCGGTCGGCTCGTCCAGCAGCAACGGAGCCGCCTGCGCCAGCACCCGGGCCAGCGCGATCCGGGCCCGCTCGCCGCCGCTGAGCGCCGGGAACGGCCGCGCGGCGAAGCCGGACACGTGCGTCGCGGCCATCGCCGCGGCCACCGCCCGGTCGTCCTCGGCGGGCGAGGCCGGGTGCGGGGCGCGGCCCATCCTGACGACCTCCTCGACGGTGAACGGGAAGGACAGCGCGGTCTGTTGCGGAAGGACCGCGCGGCGCAGGGCCAGTTCGGGCGCGGACCACTCGGCCGCCGGGCGCCCGTGGACGCGTACCGCGCCCCCGGTGGCCGGGAGGTCGGCGGCGAGGGCGCCGAGCAGCGTCGACTTCCCGGCGCCGTTGGGTCCGACCAGCGCCAGCACCTCGCCCGCGCGCACCTCCACGTCCACGCCCCGCAGCACCTCGCGGGTGCCGAGGCGGACGCGCAGGGCCTCGGCGGCGGCCAGGACCTCGCCGGGGCGGGCCGGGGGAGGCGGCAGCGGGCGGGGGCGCAGCAGCGCTCGGGGGAGTCTCATGCCCAGCCCCCTTGCCCGCGGCGGGTGCGGCGCAGCAACCAGAAGAAGAAGGGGCTGCCGAGCAGCGCGGTGAGGACGCCGAGCGGGAGCTCGGCGGGGGCGGCTAGCGTACGCGCCGTCAGATCGGCCGCGAGCAGGACGAACGCGCCCAGCAGGGCGCTGCCCGGCACCAGGAACCGGTGCCCGGGACCCGCCGCCATCCGCAGCAGATGCGGTACGACCAGACCGACGAAGCCGACGATCCCGCAGACGCTCACCGCCGCCGCCGTCAGCAGCGCGATCACCAGGACCAGCACGATCCGCAGCCGCTCCACCTCCACGCCCAGATGCCGGGCCGGCCGCTCGCCCAGCGCCAGCAGGTCCAGCCGGCGCGCGTACCGGGGCGCCAGCGTCAGTCCGGCCGCCGCGCACGGCAGCACCGCCGGCACCTTCGGCCAGGTCGCCTGGGAGAGCGAGCCCAGCTGCCGGAACGCGATCCGGTTGACCGCCGCGGTGTCCGCGAGGAACAGGAACAGCCCGATCAGCGCGCCGGCGAAGGCGTTCACCGCGATCCCGGTGAGGATCAGCGTCACCACCTCCGTACGGCCGCCGGAGCGCGACATCGCGTACACCAGCAGGACCGTGCCGAGCCCGGCGGCGAAGGCGGCGGCCGTCACCGTCCAGCTGCCGAGGAAGTCCAGCCCGAACGCGATCGTGGCGACCGCGCCGACCGCCGCGCCCGAGGAGATGCCGATGACGCCCGGCTCGGCGAGCGGATTGCCGAACACCCCCTGCATCAAGGCGCCCGCGCACCCCAGCGAGGCGCCGACGAGCAGCGCGAGCACGATCCGCGGGAAGCGCACGTTCCACAGCACCGACTCGGCGACCCGGTCCAGCTCCGCGCCGCCCAGCCCGAGCCGGTGCTGCACGGAGGACAGCACGTCACCGGTCGGGATCGGGTACGCGCCCAGCCCGGCGGCGACCGGCACCAGGACGAGCAGCCCGAGCACCAGCCCGGCGGTGAGCCCGACGGCGCTGCCCCGCCCGGCGGTCGCGGGTGCGGGTGCGGGCGCGGCGGCGTCCGGGGCGATGGGCGCGGGCGCGGGTGCGGTGGAGCCGGTCGCGGTGGCGGGGGCCGGGTCCGTGGGCCGTACCGGCTCGTTCCCGACGGCGGTCATCGCGCCTCACCCCCGTACAGCTGCGTCACGATCGACTTCAGCACCTGGTCGGTGCGCGGCCCGTAGTTGAGCAGCACGCCGTCCTCGACGGACACGACCCGCCGGTCCGCCCCGGCCGGCGTCTGGGCGACGCCGGGAATCCGCACCAGTGCCTCGACCCCGCCGACCGACTCGAGTCCCTTGGCCATGACGAGGATCGCGTCCGGTGCCGCCCGGGCGAGCGCCTCGGTGGTGATGGCGGTGAAGTCCTTGTCCAGCCCGGACTCCGCGCCCGCGTCGACGGCACCGGCCGCCTCCAGGAGCGAGACCGCGCCCGGGCCGCACCCCGTCGACCTGGGACGACGTCGGGTCCCGGTCGGTGCTTCAATTCCCCGGTGACTGATTACGACGTGCTGCGCGTGTTCTGCGCGGCGAACGGCGGGTACGGCAACGAGCTGGGTGTCGTCCGCGACGGCTCCCGGCTGCCGGACCGGGACGACCGGCAGGCCCTGGCGCTGAAACTGGGCTTCAGCGAGACGGTGTTCGTGGACGACCCCGAGCGCGGTGTCATCGACATCTACACGCCCACCCTGCGGCTGCCGTTCGCCGGACACCCCTGCGTCGGCACGGCCTGGCTCGTGGACGTGCCCGAACTGGTCACACCGGCCGGAGTGGTCGGGGCGCGGCAGGACGGCGAGTTCAGCTGGATCGAGGCGCGGGCCGAATGGGTCCCGCCGCGCACCCTGCGCCAGTTCGCCACGGCCGCCGAGGTCGACGCCCTCACCGTCCCGCCGCCGGGTGAGTGGATCTACGCCTGGGCCTGGGAGGACGAGGCCGCCGGACGTGTGCGCGCCCGTGCCTTCCCCGGCCGCGACGACGGCATCGACGAGGACGAGGCGACGGGCGCGGCGGCGATCCTGCTGACCGAGCAGCTCGGCCGGGCACTCAACATCACGCAGGGCGCGGGCTCCCAGATCCTGACCGCGCCCCAGCCGTACGGATGGGTGGAGATCGGCGGCCGGGTCTTCCTGGAACGCTAGGTCCCGTCCGACAGGCCGGCCCGTGCGCTCACGCGCTGAGCGGGAACTCCTCGGCCAGCGCGCTGAACACCGCCGTGTTCAGCGCGAACGCCCGCTTGCACTCCGCCACGATCCGCTGCCGCTCCAGATCGTCGGCCCGGACCGCGTCCAGCAGCTCCCGGTAGCCGCGCTTGAACGCGGCCGGGTTGGCGATCTCCTCGAAGACGTAGAAGCGGACCCCGTCGCCCTTGCGCTCGAAGCCCCAGGCCCGTTCCGCCCGGTCGCGGATGATCTGGCCGCCGGAGAGATCGCCGAGATAGCGGGTGTAGTGGTGGGCGACGTACCCGGCGGGCCACCGCTCGGCGCACTCGCGCACCCGGTCCGCGTACGCCCGGGTCGCGGGCAGCGCGGACAGGCCCGTCCGCCAGTCGGCGCCGCGCAGATGCGCCAGGTCCCGCTCCAGCGCGGCCAGCCGGAACAGCTCAGGCCGGACGAACGGCCCGGCCACCGGGTCCCCGGCCAGCCGTCCGGACCCGGTTTCCAGCGCCTCGTAGACGAACCACAGCTGCTCGGTGTAGCGCGTGTACGCGTCCACGCCCAGCCGGCCGCCGAGCAGATCGCTCATGAACGTCGAGGTCTCGGCCTCGGTGTGCTGCTCGTTCGACGCGGTGCGGATGACTGTCGAAAAGGAGTCCATGGGGCGCATCATTTAAGGTAAGCCTTACCTAAGTCAACACTTTTGCCGACGGCCTGTCGGCAAATACCTACCCCGGATCCCGGGCCCGATCACGGCAAAGGCCCGCTCTCCGGGGAGAGCGGGCCTGAAGCGGGGCGGGCGGTGTCAGGGCAGGGTGAGGATCTCCGCGCCGGTGTCCGTGACCACGAGCGTGTGCTCGAACTGGGCCGTGCGCCGGCGGTCCTTGGTGACGACCGTCCAGCCGTCGTCCCACATGTCGTACTCGTGGGTGCCGAGGGTCAGCATCGGCTCGATCGTGAAGGTCATCCCCGGCTGGATCACCGTCGTCGCGTGCGGGCTGTCGTAGTGCGGGATGATCAGCCCGGAGTGGAACGACGAGTTGATCCCGTGCCCGGTGAAGTCCCGGACCACGCCGTACCCGAACCGCTTGGCGTACGACTCGATCACCCGGCCGATGATGTTGATCTGCCGGCCGGGCCGGACCGCCTTGATCGCGCGGTCGAGGGACTCCCGGGTCCGCTCCACCAGCAGCCGCGACTCCTCGTCCACCTCGCCGACCAGGTACGTGGCGTTGTTGTCGCCGTGCACGCCGCCGATGTACGCCGTCACGTCGAGGTTCACGATGTCGCCGTCGCGCAGCACCGTCGAGTCGGGGATGCCGTGGCAGATGACCTCGTTGACACTGGTGCACAGGGACTTGGGGAAGCCGCGGTACCCGAGCGTGGACGGGTAGGCGCCGTGGTCGCACATGTAGTCGTGCGCCACCTTGTCGAGTTCGTCCGTCGTCACACCCGGCGCGATGATCCTCGCGGCCTCGGCCATCGCCTGCGCGGCGATCCGGCCGGCGCGGCGCATCGCCTCGATCGTCTCGGGCGTCTGCACCTCCGGACCGGTGTACGGCGTCGGCGCGGGCCGTCCGACGTACTCGGGGCGGCGGATGTTTCCGGGCACGGAACGGGCGGGAGAGAGCTCACCTGGTACGAGCAGCGACTGGCCAGACATGCCAGCGAGTCTAACCAGCGGGGATGGGGGAACATGTCGATGGCGAGAGGAGCTGGTCATGGCCCTGTTCAAGAAGCGCACGGTCGGCAAGCCGGGCGAGTGGTACTACTGCCTGGAGCACAAGAAGGTCGAGGAGGGGCCGGACTGTCCGGGCAAGAACCGCTTCGGCCCGTACACCAGCCGCGAAGAGGCCCAGCACGCGATGGACACCGCCCGCGAGCGCAACCTCCAGTGGGAGACCGACCCCCGCTGGCACGACGCCCCGCAGGGCGGCACCCCGGACGAGGACTGACCGCGCCCGCGGGGCGGCCCCGGCCGCCGGGTACCGCGGCCCCGGCCCTCACCAGGGGGCCGGCGGCGGCGCCGTCAGCCGGTCGGCCAGGCCGGACAGCCGGTCCCGCAGCCGTCGGCGGCCCCGGGGAGCCGGCAGGGCGTTCTCCCCGGCCCCGGCGCTGATCAGGTGCTGCACGGTGTCCAGGTCCAGATCGGTGCTCTCCGGTACCGCGAGCGACTCATGGGCCATGGACACCAGGTCGCGGTCCCCGCGGCCGAGCGTCAGGACCGTCGCCCCGGCCCGGCGGGCGTCGTGCACCCGCTCCAGCAGCGGGCCGCCCGGGTCCTCGGGCGCCACCACCAGCAGCGTCTCGCCCCGCCGCACCGCCTCGATCCGGCCGAGACCGGCCGCCAGGTGCGCCGGGTCCGAGGCGCGCGCGTCATGCCGTACGAGCGTGGGGGCCAGCTCCGGCGTCCCCGACCACGCGGCCTCGTCCACCAGGTGCGCGGCCAGATGCCAGGGCTCGTACCCGGGCGTCCCCACCAGCAGCAGCCCGCCCCCGTGCGACACCACCGATCCGCGCAGCACCCCGGCGAACCGCCGGGTGGTGTCCAGCCACTCGGTCCCGGCGAGCACTTCACGCAACAGCGCGACCCGTACGGCGTCCATACGGCGGCATACTGCCTCAAGCCATCACTCGTGACCCGCAGTTCACTCCGAATTCGCCCGCCCCGGGGAAAAGAGGGGACGTCCGGGACACACGGGAGACAGGGCCTGAGGAGTTCCCATGACCGAGACCACCGTCCCCTTCCGCGCGGGCCGCGAGGGGTACGCGAGCTACCGCATCCCCGCGGTGGTGTGCGCCGCCTCCGGCGCCCTGCTCGCCTTCTGCGAGGGCCGCGTCGACTCCGCGCGCGACCACGGCAACATCGACATCGTCCTGAAGCGCTCCACGGACGGCGGCCGCACCTGGGGCCCCCGGACCGTGGTGGCGGGCAACGGCACGAACCTGGCCGGGAATCCCGCCCCGGTCGTCCTCGACACCGGCCGGATCCTGCTCGTCCACGTCCGGGCCGCCGGCACCGTCACCGAGGACGCCATCCTGCGCGGCAAGGTCAAGGACGCCGACGGACGGCGGGTGTGGGTGCAGCACAGCGACGACCACGGCGTGACCTGGTCGGGCCCGACGGAGATCACCAGGCAGGTGAAGCGGGCGGGCTGGCGCTGGTACGCCACCACCCCCGGCCACGCCCTCCAGTTGAGCTCGGGCCGGGTCGTCGTCGCCGCCAACCACACCGTGCCGCCCACCGGCACCGACCTCGGCAACGAGCCGCGGTACAACAGCGGCCACTGTCTGCTCAGCGACGACCGGGGCGCGACCTGGTACCTCGGCTACGTCGACGAGAACACCGACGGCTATGTCAACGTCAACGAGACCACCGCCGCCGAACTCCCCGACGGACGGGTCTACTTCAACGCCCGCAACGACTCCCCGTCGCCGGGCAACCGGGCCGACGCCCACTCCGCGGACGGCGGCCGCACCCTGCACAAGCCCTTCCGTCCGCAGGCCGGCCTGACCGCCCCCGTCTGCGAGGGCAGCGTCCTGCACCTGCGCGACCCCGACGTCCTGCTCTTCTCCGGCCCGGCCGACCCCGCCGCCCGCGCCCTGATGACGCTGCGCGCCTCGGCCGACGGCGGTCTCACCTGGCGGCCGGTGCACACGGTGAGCGGGCTGCCCGCCGCCTACTCCGACCTGGTGCGCATCGACGCGGACACGGTCGGACTGCTCTACGAGACAGGCGACTTCGGCGCCTACGAGACGATCGCGTTCCACCGGGTGCCCGTGACGGAGCTCACCTGACCCGATGGGCGCCCCGGCCCGCACGTAGAGTCGGCGCATGACCTCTAGCGACAGTGCACAGAAGGCCCCCGCCAAGGACCCCTGGGAGCTCCCCGACGTCTCCGGGCTCGTCGTCGGTGTGCTCGGCGGCACCGGGCCGCAGGGCAAGGGCCTGGCCTACCGGCTCGCCAGGGCCGGCCAGAAGGTGATCATCGGTTCGCGGGCCGCCGAACGCGCGCAGGCCGCCGCCGACGAACTCGGTCTGGGGATCGAGGGCGCCGACAACGCCGAGACCGCGCGGCGCAGCGACATCGTGATCGTCGCCGTGCCGTGGGACGGCCACGGCAAGACCCTGGAGTCGCTGCGCGAGGAGCTCGCGGGCAAGCTCGTGGTCGACTGCGTCAATCCGCTCGGCTTCGACAAGCAGGGCGCCTACGCGCTGAAGCCCGAGGAGGGCAGCGCCGCCCAGCAGGCCGCCGCCCTGCTGCCGGACTCGCGGGTGACGGCCGCCTTCCACCACCTGTCCGCGGTGCTGCTCCAGGACGCGCAGATCGAGGAGATCGACACGGACGTCATGGTCCTCGGCGAGGAGCGCGCCGACGTCGAGATCGTCCAGGCGCTGGCCGGCCGCATCCCCGGGATGCGCGGTGTCTTCGCGGGCCGGCTGCGCAACGCCCACCAGGTGGAGTCGCTGGTCGCCAACCTGATCTCCGTCAACCGGCGCTACAAGGCGCACGCGGGGCTGCGGGTCACCGACGTCTGAGCCGCGCCGCCGGCCGGCCGGTGCGCGGGTGGCACCTCGACGGGTGAGCCGGTGCCGGGCGGCCGGCGCGATGGGGGACACTGGACGGCGCCAGCAGTGTCCCCCGACAGGAGCCGTCCCCATGCCCCGCCTCGCCCTCTACAGCCTCGCCGTCTGCCTCCTCGCCGTCGCCGCGGCGGTCGTCTCGTTCGTGCAGGGCAGCTGGCTGGGCGTCGTCTGGGTGCTGCTGGCGGGACTGTCGTCCAACATGACCTGGTACTACTTCAAGCGCTCCCGGGTGGCGCAGACGCCCGACCGGTCCGTCACGGGCTGACCGCGCAGAACTCGTTCGTGCCCTGCCAGAAGCGGTAGAGCGCCTGGCCGCAGTACGTGTCGTTGCCGCTGATCCCGAGGCCGTCGAGGATCGAGTGGACCACGTCGAAGAAGGCGCCGTTGACGGACGGGATCCACAGCAGCGCGAACACGAACAGCAGCCCGAACGGCGCGAACGGCTCCACCTGGCGCCGGACGCCGTACGACAGCCAGGGCTCGATGACGCCGTAGCCGTCCAGGCCGGGCACCGGCAGGAAGTTCAGCAGCGCGGCCGAGACCTGGAGCAGGGCGAGGAAGGCCAGCGCGTACCGGAAGCCGGTCGGCACGCCGTCCAGCGCGCCGAGCCAGAACGGGGCCGTGCACACGGCCGCGAACAGCACGTTCGTCAGCGGTCCCGCGGCGGAGATCAGACTGTGCCGCCAGCGCCCCCGGATGCGCCCGCGCTCGATGAAGACGGCACCGCCCGGGAGCCCGATCCCGCCCATGATCACGAACAGTACGGGCAGCACGACGCTGAGCAGCGCGTGGGTGTACTTCAGCGGGTTGAGGGTCAGATACCCCTTCGACGCCACCGTGAAGTCGCCGCTGTGCAGGGCGGTGCGTGCGTGCGCGTACTCGTGCAGACACAGCGACACGATCCACGCGGCCGTCACGAACAGGAACACGGCCACTCCCGGCTGCTCGGCGAAGCCGGTCCAGGTCGCCCAGCCGGTGACCGCGGTGACGGCCAGGATCCCGACGAAGACGGGGCTGATCCGCCGGTCGCTGTGGCGGGTGGTGGTGGCGGTCATCAGTCGGGCTCCTGTGCTGCGTCCGGGTGCTGCGCGAGTGGTGGGAAGCCCGACCGTACCGGGCGCAAGGGGAACACGGGGAAAACGTCTCGCGTCCGGTCGCCGTTCCCGCAAGGGTGGGGCCATGGGACTCCGGCACATGTTTCGGCCCGCCACGGGCGCCGCGTACCCTGCCGCAGGGGCTGAGTACGGTTTCCGGGAGCGCGGCGTCGTGAGGTGACGGGGGGACGGCCGGCCGGCGGTGAGCGGGGAGACGGCCACCGGGGCACGGGCGGCCGTCCCGCGGCCCCCCGGGGCACGCCCCGCCGACCGAACCCCGTGACCTGCCCCGACGCCACCGGAGACAATGGACCTCGTGCGCTATCGCATCCTCGGCACCACCCAGGCACTCCGCCCCGACGGCACGTCCGTCGCGGTCGGCGGGGCGCGGCTGCGCGCCCTGGTCACCGTGCTGGCCCTGCGGTCCGGCCGTACCGTCCCCGTGAGCGTGCTGGTCGACGAGGTCTGGGACGGCGACCCGCCCGCCGACGCGCCGGGCGCGCTCCAGGCGCTGGTCGGCCGGCTGCGCCGGGCGCTCGGCGCGGACGCGGTGGCCTCCGTCGAGGGCGGCTACCGGCTCACCGCCGCCTCCGACGACGTCGACCTGCACCGTTTCGAGCGGCTGACCGCCGACGGCCTGCGCGCCCTGGCCGACGGCGACCCCGCGAAGGCGGCCGGCGTCCTCGACGACGCCCTCGCCCTGTGGCACGGACCCGCCCTCTCCGACCTGCCCGACCGCACCGCGCGGGCCGCCCGCTGCGAGACCCGGCGCCTGGACGCGCTGCGCGCCCGCCACACCGCCGCGCTCGCCCTCGGCCAGGCCGAGCAGTCCCTGCCCGAACTGACCGCCCTGTGCGAGGCCCATCCCCTCGACGAACCCCTCCAGACGCTGCGGCTGCGCGCCCTGCGCGACGCGGGCCGCACCGCCGAGGCGCTGGCCGCCTACGAGGACGTACGACAACTGCTCGCGGGCCGTCTCGGCTCCGATCCGGGTCCGGAACTGCGGGCGCTGCACACGGAGTTGCTGAACCCGCCCGAGGACAGGGCAGGGCCCGCGCGGCAGGCTCCTCCCGGCGGGCACCGGACGCCGGCCGCGGCCGACGAGTCCCAAGACACCCGGCGGCCCGGCAACCTCCGGGCCCGCCTCACCTCCTTCGTCGGCCGGGAGGCCGACATCGATGCCATCCGGGGCGACCTCGCCGGGGCCCGGCTGGTCACGCTGCTCGGGCCGGGCGGCGCCGGGAAGACACGGCTGTCCCAGGAGTCCGCGGAAGGCGTGCGGGACGTGGCCAGGGACGGGGTGTGGCTGGCCGAACTCGCCCCCGTCGACGACCCGTCCGACGTCCCGGAGGCCGTGCTCACCGCCATCGGCGCCCGCGAGACCGTACTGCACGGCGCCGGCGCCGAAGGCATACGGGCGGCGGCCGCCGACCGGTACGACGACCCCGTGGAGCGGCTGGTCGAGCACTGCGCCCGCCGGCGCATGCTGATCGTCCTCGACAACTGCGAGCACGTCGTCGAGGCGGCCGCCCGGCTCGTCGAGGAACTACTGGAACGCTGCCCGGAACTGACGGTGCTCGCCACCAGCCGCGAACCCCTCGGCGTGCCCGGGGAACTGCTGCGCCCGGTGGAGCCGCTGCCCGAGCCGGCCGCCCTGCGGCTGCTCGCCGAGCGCGGCGCGGCCGCCCGGCCCGGCTTCCGGATCGCGGACGACGCCGAGGCCTGCGCCGAGATCTGCCGACGGCTCGACGGACTGCCCCTGGCCATCGAACTCGCGGCCGCCCGGCTGCGGATGCTGACGCCCCGCCAGATCGCGGACCGGCTCGACGACCGCTTCCGGCTGCTCACCTCCGGCAGCCGTACCGTCCGCCCCCGCCAGCAGACCCTGCGCGCGGTCGTCGACTGGTCCTGGGACCTGCTCGACGAGGACGAACGCGACGTCCTGCGGCGCCTTTCGGTCTTCGCGGGCGGCTGCGACCTCGCCGCCGCCGAGGCCGTGTGCGGTCCGGCCGCGCTGGAGGCGCTCGGCTCGCTCGTCGACAAGTCCCTGGTGGTGGCCGCGCCCTCGGCCGCCCCGCCGGAGCGGAACACGGACCACGGCACGGGCGAGGACACGGCGCAGGGCGTCGAACCGCGCCCGGCCCAGGGCGCCGGACAGGGACCGGCACAGGGCCCGGCCGCCGGGATGCGCTACCGCCTCCTGGAGACCGTCGCCGAGTACGCGGGCGAGCGCCTCGACGAGGCGGGCCGGCGCGGCGAGACGGAGCGCGCGCATCTGACGTACTACCGCGAACTCGCCCGCACCACCGACCCGCTGCTGCGCGGCCCGGGCCAGCGCGCCGCCATCGAACGCTTCCAGACGGAGTACGAGAACCTGCGCACCGCGCTGCGCCACGCCGTGGCCGCCCGCGACGAGCAGGAGGCCCTGTGCCTGGTCCTGTCGCTCGTCTGGTACTGGCAGATGCGTGATCTGCGCATCGAGGCCCGCAGCTGGTGCTCCGAGGTCATGGCCCTCGGCCCCGACCCGTTCACCGAACCCGTCCAGCCGGCCGCCGCGGTCTGGCAGCGCTGCACGGACGCGCCGCCGCCGATGACCGGCGAGGTCCTCGCCGAGGCCCGCCGCGGCCTGCACCTGGCCCACCTGGCCTGCATGGACACCGAGATGGAGGCCTGGCAGCAGCCGAAGGCCCAGGCCAAGCTGCGCGTCGTGGCCCAGACCTACGAGCCGGGGATGCCGCAGATCTGCCGCGCGCCCGGGATGCTCTGGTTCTTCGCCGTGATGCTCACCGGCGACATGCAGCGCATCCGGCTCATCATCGACGCCGCCGTGCAGACCTGCCGCGAGACACCGGGCTTCGAATGGGAGCTCGCGGGCAGCCTCCAGATGCGCGCCAACCTGCTGGCCAACCGCACCGACTGGGCGGGCGACGCGGCGCACGACGCCGACGAGGCGCTGGAGATCTACCGGCGGCTCGGGGACGCCTGGGGCACCGCCGAGGCGCTCTCGGCCCGCGCCGAGGCGCACGAGCGCAAGGGCGCCTATCCGTCGGCCGCCGCCGACTACGCGGCGGCCATCGAACACTCCGAACGGCTCGGCGCCCGCGCCCAGGTGGCGATCCTCACCGCCCGGCTCGGCGCCGCGCTGCTGGAGGAGGGGCGGGACGAGGAGGGCGAGCGCCTGCTGCGCGAGGTGATCGGTCTGGGGGAGAGCCCGGCCAACGAGGCGAGACCCTTCGCCCGGCTCTTCCTGTCCGGCTGGCTCAGCGTGAGCGGCCGTACGGCCGAGGCGCGCGAGCACATCCGGCTGCTGCGCGAGGAGTTCGGGCTGGCCCACTTCGCGGTCTTCGACGCGTTCATCCTGGGCTCGGAGGCCTGGCTGGACGCGGTCGACGGCCGCCACGAGGAGTCCCTGGTCACCGTCCGGCAGGCACTGGAGCAGGCCGCCGACCGCCTCGCGCAGAACATCGCCCCCCACATGCGCTCCATCTACCTGTCCGTCGCGGCGGTCTCCCTGGCCCGGATCGACGGCGGCGCCCGGGCCCGCGACGCGGCCCGCTGCCTGGGCACCGCCGCCGGGCTGCTGCCCCCCGGCCATGTCGCCGGAATCCTGGAGCGCGAGGTGCTCGCCCTGGCGCAGCGCTCCGCGCGGGCCGCGCTCGGCGACGAGGAGTACGAGGCCGCGTACGCGGCGGGCGGGAACCTCTCCTACGACGAGGCCGCGGCCCTGATCTGAGAGCCTCTCGAACAGCTCCGGGGCACACGGCAGGGCGGCGGCCGCTCCCGGGGGAGGGGCCGCC
>NZ_JBEOWS010000119.1:0-24991 GCF_040296125.1 Streptomyces sp. NPDC002265
CGGCGACGGCGGTCACGGTCAGGGCCTTCTTCGGGCTGGCGATGCGACGGATGAGGGCGAGGGACACGGAGGCTCGCTTTCTTCGGGGACAGGGGAGTCGCTCGCTCGCCGGGGACCGTGTGTGTTTCCGGTCCTGGCATGCGTCGGCACCGTGACCCGGTGGGGGCCGTGGTGCCTGGCGACGTCCTCAAGACAACCAGCCCCGACCGATGTCCGCAATGACCCCTTTTACTAGTTGTGGCCGCATTCGGGTGTTGGCCGGTCTGTGTGAGCTGGCTCTCAATCCGCAGGTCGGAGCATGTGTCCGCTGCTAAACCTGTCCTTTTTTGTCCACTATCGCGGGTAGTGGGTGACGTGGGTCATGTGGGGTGCTTCACCGGTTCCGCGACACTGCGCGCACAGGAGCTCACGGAGCGAGTGCGGGAGGTGTGGCCGCGGTCTCGAAGGCGGCCCGATACGTGGGGCCGACGCCCGAGTGCCCCGCTCCTCAAGCGCGAGGCCTTGACCGTTGTCGGCCGGGTTGCCCGGCAGATGAGCCTGGATGACGTCCGCAGGGGCCTGCTGGCCGCGGTATGGGCCCCGAGTGGAGGCACGACAATGCAGGGCCCCAGCTTGCCGTCGTCTCAGCCGAACCCGATCCCGAGGAGCAGCGTCCCGATGGACGCCAGCGTGAGGCCCAGCGGGATCACGCTCACCCCGATGCCTACGCTGCGGCTCTTCCTCTTCGCGAGGTACCACGGCGCGCCCAGGGAGAGCAGCGCCAGCAGGAGCAGTACCAGGGCCGCGCCGAGTGCGGCCTCCGTACGCCCGCAGGGGTTGGCGGCGTTGCACGAGTCCAGCGCCATGGGGGACACCAGCAGCAGGAAGGCGGCGATGAGTTGGACCGGGAGCGCCGCCAGCGTTCCGACCAGCGGGGCGATCCACCACTTTCGCCGAGGCTGTGTCTGGTCGGCGGGAAAGTAGTCGGCCGTGGACGGCGATGGTGAAGAGGAGGCCTGTGTGGTGACCTGCGGTCTGGCGGGAGTGCTCATGGGCACAGTATGGGGTCCTGGTGAATATTCGGTGAAGGTCGGGTCGCAGGCTTCGCTCCGGCGTGGAGTCGTGTCTCGCATGGTCAGAAGCGGCCTCAGCCCGCGACACCTCCGCCCTTTGCAAGGCGCTGTTGGGACGCTTAGCCGGCGTGGCCTCAGATCCGGTCTGTCAGGTCATCGGCGTACACCTGTGACAGTGGCTGCGGGCCGACGTACTGCTGGCAGTTGCACTGCCCGGCCTCGTAGCGCAGCGGCTTCTTGTTCTCGTCCCAGGCTGTCGCGACCTCGACGCGTTCGTGGCATCGGCCCTGCTTGTCATGCTTGGCCAAGTGGTGCGTGCACCCGCACAAGGGTTCCGGTGCCTGGTGGGACGCCTCGACGGCGATACGTTCCTGCTGCGCCGCGTCCATCAGCTCCAGCTTGCGCTCGTGCCGGTTTCGCAGCGCGGTACGGACAGTGTCGACCACCCAGGCGAAGCCACCCGTCCAGAAGAGGATCAGCACCCACCAGAACCAGTCCATATCAGCCCTTCCCCCTGTGCGGCCGTGTGTCGGGCCGCCGCTGATCGACGTCGTTGCCAGGTACGCGCGTACCGAGGCATACGAGTTGAGAATAGACGGGTCCCGCGCCGGTGCAGGAGTGCGGTCCTGGTCCGAGCGGAGGGCGACGGGGGCTTCGTCTTGACGCTTCGTAAGCCGGAGGTGGCCGTCGCGTCGGGGTGCGTACTGTGACCGCGTGTCCTTCTTCGCCCTTTACGACGTCGAGCATTTTTACGGCGAGCCGAAGCCTGTGCCCGGGGCGTGCGTGTCCTTCGCTCCCGACAAGCTGATCGCCGCTCGTGAGCGCTCTGCCGGGCGACAGGTGGACCGACAGCCGGCCGGCGACGAGGGGCTGCTGGTGAACGAGATCGCCACTGATGTCGTTCAGTGGCCGTCCAGCCTGTGGCGCGTGGCCGATTTCGAGCGCTGACGACTCTCAGCAGTGTGATCACGGAGGTCGCCCGCCGGGTGGGCCCGCAGTTGTTCGGCCCGGATGACGAGGAAGAGGTCGAGGTGCTCACCGATCCGGCCTGGCTGCGGGCCTTCGGTGCGGCATACGCGGCCGCGTTGGCACTCGGAGCCCCCGAGTTGCTCACACCTCAGGAGAACGCGGTGCTCGCCCGCCGGTGGACCACCGTGTTCGGCTCACCTGTCCTGCCCGGACGATAGCGAGCACACCCCGGTCGGGACGCGGTCGAGTGTGCGGGACTGTTCGGGAATCTCGCAGCGAATGCTCAGCCTGACATTGTGGCAACTCGAACGCGATGGATTGTTGACCCGTACCGTCCACCCCAGTGTTCCCCCGCGCGTGGACTACACGCTCACCGAACTCGGCGCGACACTAATGGAATCCGTGTGCTTGGGGGTTGGGCCACCACGCATCGCCACGAGATCAACGGCAATCGAAACAGCTACGACGCCGCACACTTAACTCAGGTGCTGGCCTGAGAGGTTGTTCTCTCCGAGGTCGCGAGTGTGAAAAGTGCGTGGGTGTTCGCAGGAGGGAGACGTCGAAATGGTGCTCCTGTGACGAGAGATGTCTCGTGCGAATGGGATGGCGAGTGCTGAACATCTTTGTATTCCATACGTGTTCCGGCTGATCGGTTAGATTGGTGACTATGGTCGAGCCCCATTCAGCACAGAAGAAGGTGATCGACCGGCGCGTCGCTCTGGCGCGTGAGTGGGACGATCTCGTGGGCCGTGCCCGTTCGCTGGGCCCTGAATTCGCCGGCTTCCTCGATCCGCCGCGGCTGAGCGATCTGACACCGGATGCCGGCATGGGCACCGCAGTCCTGATCAACGTCACGCCGGAACGCTGCGACGCGCTCCTGGTCTCGGCCGGCGGTGTCCAGCCGGTCCCGCTGCGCGACTTGACCTTGCGCGAGGCCGCTGACCGGACGACCGCACACCTGGCGCGGCTTGCGCGTCTCGAGGCCGCCGCCGCCAAGCTGGTGCACACGGCGCACTGGGCCGGAGTCCGTCCGGCCGCCACCAACTTCGCGGCACATCATCGGGCCAAGACCGAGCTCCTCCGGGCACAGGAGGACGTCGACGGGCACCTGTCGGCGGATCTCGTGTGGCTGTGGGACGCGGTGACCGGGCCGGTGCTCGAACAGGTCTGCTCCGACAGCGGCCCCGGGCGTAGCGACACCCGGGTCTGGTGGTGCCCGACCGGTCCGCTGAGCTTCCTGCCGCTGCACGCCTCGGGGCACCACGACGGCAGCGGCGTGAGCGTGCTCGACCGGGTGACCTCCTCCTACACGCCGACGCTTCGTGCGCTCGCGCTCGCGGCGCAGCCACCGCGCGGGGAACGGCACCAGCGGATGCTGGCGGTCATCGTCGAAGACCTGGCGGGTCAGCCGCCGCTGCCGCAGGCCGAGGCCGAACTGGAGCTGCTCCGTGAGCTGTTCCCCGGCGATCTGCTGACCGTCCTCGACGGCCGGGCGGCGACCCGGGCCGTCGTGCTGGACGCGCTGCCGCACCACCGGTGGGTGCACTTCAGCTGCCACGGCCGCCAGAACCTGTCCACCCCCTCACGAGGCGGGCTGCTGCTTGCCGACGGGCCACTGACGGTGACCGAACTGGGCCGAGGCCGGTTCGACGGCGAGTTCGCCTTCCTGTCCGCCTGCATGACCGCGACCGGCGGCGTCCACCTCAGCGAAGAGGTCGTCACGCTGGGAGCAGGACTTCACTACGCGGGATTCCGGCACGTCCTGGCGACCCTGTGGTCGATCGACGCGGATGTCGCGGCAGACCTCGCACACCAGATCATCAGACCGCTGGTGACGGACGGCCGACTCGACCCGAGCGACACCGCCGCCGTCGTCAACAAGGCGGTCCGGTCGCTCCGTGCACACTTCCCGACCGAGCCCAGCAGATGGGCGCCCATCATTCACACCGGCCCCTGACGCTCTGGAGCGAGCTTGAGCCACCTGGACTACCTCCCCGTCACGGACGACACCTTCGCGACGACCGCGGCATCGACGTTCACCGCGAAAGTCGTCTCGGCGGGTACGACGGAACTGACCGGCCCATGCCCTCGGTGCGGAACGACCATCCGGATCCCCGTGGTCTCCGGCATCTACAAAAGCTTCCGCCTGCCGCGACGGCGGCACGTCACGCCCGCGCCGGCCGCCCGGCTCGAACCCGTGATCTGCACCTGCGACGACGACCATCCGGGACGACCCGAGGGCGATGTCGGGTGCGGCGCGTTCTGGACCTTCCGCCTCGAGCCGGACGCGCAGTGAACGTACGACTGACGGCGGGGGGATCCGCCGATGCCGCCGTCGGCGCCAGTGCCCGCCAGCGCCACAACGCGCTGCGCACCGAGTTGCCGAGGGTGCGCGCCGCGGCGCTCGCCTGGCGCAACGGCGTAGCCGGCCTGCTGGCGGGCCTGGTCGGCTTCAGCGCGATCCGCGGCCGCTCGGAGATCGACAAGGTGGCGACGCCCTGGGACGTGGTGGCAGGCGGACTGCTGCTCGGAGCGCTCACCGTCGGCGTGGCGGGAGCGCTCTGGGCACTGCGCGCCTGCCACGGGCCGACCAGGTCGACCCCGGTGGACTCCACGACCTCCGCCGTGACGCAGGACCACGTGATCGCCGAGGCCGCGTTGCTGGACCTGAGGCGCGGCATCGCCGGAACCCTCCTGTGCGGGGCCCTCCTGGTCGGGGCCATCGCGGTCACCTGGTACGCCCCTGCCCGATCCGACCCCAGACTCCGACTCCAGATTCCTGGCGCGGTGGTGTGCGGAACGAACGCCGGGACGGATCACGGCACGCTCACGCTCGACACGGACGCGGGGCCCGTGCGCGTGAACCTCGCCCAGGCGCTGACGATCCAGGCGGTGGCAACGTGCCCGTGAACCGGGATGACGAGATGCGCGACCGCGCGATCGAGCGCCTGCGCAGTCGCATGGACGACATCGCGGACCCCGAACTCCGCGCCGCCGCTCTCGGGTACCTGGCGACACTCCTCGAAACACGCTCGGGGGAACCGGGAGACCTCAGCCAGGCCGCCGACGCGTTGCGCGAGAGCGTACGGCTGACCGGCGATCCACAGACGCGGGGCAGGTACCTCTACAACCTGGGTGTGCTGCTGCAGACCACCGCCGACAGGACGCAGAAATTCTCGGCGTTGGCGGAGGCCGTCGATGCCTACCGGATGGCACTGCCGCTCGCCGACGCGGAGATACGCCGTGACTGCCGGCACAACCTGATCCGCGCCCAACTCGGGCTGGGCAGGATCGCCGACCGCCCCGACCTGGCCCGGGAGGCGTTCGACATGGCTCGGGCGTGGCTGGCCGAAGGACGCCTGGAGCCCCGCGTCGAGTCCGGGGTCTGGGACGCGGTGATCTGGGGGCTCCAAGAGCCATGGGCAACGCTCGACATGTGCCTCGACGTCCTGGACAGGGCCCGCGAGAACTCCGACCTCCCCGGACCGGACGCCGTGCGTGGCGAACGGTTCCACCGGTTGTCCTGGATTCTGCTCCGCGTCGAAAAACTGACGGGCGACGCCGGGTACGCCGCCGAGGCGGTGCGGGCCGGCCGGAGCGCCGTCGCGCTTCTGCCTCCAGGCCCGACGACGGACCCCGGGCATGCCGAGGCGACACTCGCCGACGCACTGCGCGTGGACGGCACCCACCGGCGTGATCCCGACGTACTCGAAGAGGCGGTGCGGGTCTCGCGCTCGTTCCTCGCACGCTTCGCGACCGGGGATCCCGACCACGCCAGGGCGAGCGGTCGGCTGGCCGCAGCACTGCTCGCCCTGGACCAGGCGGCGCGCGACGACACACCTGCCCGGGAGGCTGTCGGGCACGCGACGGCGGCCGCCGAGAGGGCGACGGATCCGCAGGAGCTGACCGGTGCACTGCCGACCCTCGCCGAGGCCACGCATCGCATGGCGCTCACGTCCGACGATCCTGGACTCGTGGACGCCGCCGTCGATCACTACCGGCAGGCACTCACCCGACCCCGGGATCGGAGGGGCAGGGTGGCCGTTCTGCTGAACCTCGCCGAGCTGTTCTTCCATCGTGCCAAGCGCCGGGAAGCAACCAGGACCGCCGACCTCGGCGCAGCGATCGCGGCCCTCTCCGAAAGCCTCGCGCTGATGCCCCCCGGGCATCCGCGCCGACGGCAGGCCGCCACCACGCTCATGGGCTCCTACACCTGGCTGTTGTCCATCGAAGACTCGGACCAGGTCCTCGACGAGAGCATCGCCGCCGGGGAGAGCCTCGCGGCCTGGGCGTGCCAGGATCTGTCGGACGGGCTTGCTTCGCTCTGCCTGCTCGGTCTGATCGCCGGCTACCGCATGCGGTACGAGCGGCACCACGACAGGTCCGATCTCAGCCGGGCCGTCGAATGGGCGGAACGCGCCCACGCGACGATCCTCGACGACCTTCCGGACCCCGCGGCGTTCCTTAGCACTCTGGGCGTCACCATGCGTATGCGCTACGGCATGACCGGTTCCGCGGAGGATCTGACCAGGAGCGTCGACTACGGCGAGCGCGGGCTGTCCCTCGCCACACCGGGCGATCCCGCCCTGCCCGAGCAGTTGGCGCATCATTCGGCGAACCTCCGTGAACGGTTCCACGCCTTCGGCGAACCCGACGACATCGCGCGCGCCGTGGACCTCACACGGCAGGCATACGATCAGATGCCGCAGCCCAGCCCCGTCGTCCTCACGCATCTCGGAGCGGCGCTCTGCGAGCGGTACCAGGCGTACGGAGACGACGCAGACCTCAATGCCGGCATCGAGGCCTACCGGGACGGTCATCGGGCGATCCCAGCGCAGGAGCGATCGGACGACAACACCCTCGTGGTCCTGCACAATCTCGCGGTCGCCCAGGCACAGCGCTACGCACGGCACGGCATCCCGAGCGACCTGGACGACGCGATCGAAGCCACCGAAGACGTGATCGCAAGGACACCGCGAACGCATCACGAGTACGCCGTCCGGTTGAACACCCTCATCCAGGTACTGAGTCACCGCTCGGCCCTGCCCGGTCACAAGAAGGACCTCGACCGGGCCATCACCTATGCGCAGCAAGCCGCACAGACGTCCCCACCGGAATCGGCCGTGCACCACACGACGGTCGCCGCGCTGCTCGGGCTGTTCGCGGCTGCCGGGCGCACCGCGCGAAACGCGCGCTCCTTCGACGAGACGGTGACGCTAGGACTGCGCATCGTCGATGACGGCGACAGCGGGAACCCCGGCTGGGCGGCTGTGGCACACAACACCGGCCTTGCCCTCCTCAGCCGTTCGACGGATTGCTGTGACGCCGAGGATCTGAGCAAGGCGATCGACATCCTCCGCGTCGACGCTGCGAGCAGTTCCGCCAGTGCCGCACTGTCGGCGCTCAGGCTCGGCGAGGCGCTGATCCACCGGGCCCTGGCCGACGACGACGACGCAGACCGGGCGGAGGCTGCGAGCGTGCTGTGGCAGCTCGCCTGCCAGGACACGGCGCCCGCCCGGATCAGGTTCCACGCCGCACGCTCCTGGCTGACGGTGGCGGACCGCGCATCGCCGGATCTGCCCGAGCGTCTCGACAGGATCACGGGTCTGTTGTCACTGTCCGCGTGGCGGGGTTCCTCCCGGGCGGCGCAAGAGTCCTGGCTGGTCACCCATCGCGGGTTCCCCGCACAGGCGGCCCGGATCGCACTGGAGGCGGACCGGCCTGATATCGCCGTGGAGCTGATGGAACAGGGGCGCGGAGTCCTGTGGTCGCAACTGCTGGAGCTGCGCACCGATCTGGCGCGGATCGCCGACGTCGATCCGCAGCTGGCCGCCCGTATGACCGAGGTGCGCGCCGGCCTGGACGAGCTCGCCTTCCTGGACGACGGTCCCTTCGAGGAGCCGGCCGAGGCGGAGCCGCATGCCCCGGACCGGGCGGAAACCCTGTCCAAGGCACTCGAACTGCTCGCGCTGGGTGACAGGGCGGGGGCCATCGGGCTTCTCGGGCCGTTGGCCGACGCCGACGATCCGGAGGCAGTCGCGATGGTGGAGACGTTCACCGGCGCGATGCGGCTGGCGTCCGAAGACATCAGCCAGGCCAAAGCCGCCTTCCTGCGATCGATGACCTTCGGCGCGGGGCACTTCGCGGTCAAGGCGGCCAGGACGCTCGGTGACATGCTCGGCGGCGAAGGGGACTTCGACGGATGTGCCACCGCCTACGAGCGGGCGCTCGCCCTGGACGACGGCGGCGCGTCGGCATCTTGGACGCGGGACGCCCTGCGGTGGCTGGCGGCCCGCAAGGGCAGAAGGGTGCAGGCTCCGCCGGCCATCGACCACATGATCCTCCTGAGCGATCCGCAGGCACGAGCCCGCGCAGCCGACGAACTGTTCCGGCACGGCGAGGACGCCGAACCACTCGTAGTGCTCGATTGGGCCGTACGAGAGATGCCCGACATCGCCCATGACACGCTGCTCGGTGCGCTAAGGGCCCGCCTCGGTGACTACGTCGGAGCACGGAAGGCTCTGGAGTCCGCCCTGGCCGCACCGGATCCCCAGGCCGCGGGACGCGCAGCCCTGTGTCTTGGTGACCTGTGCGTGTCGGAGTTCACCGTGGCGGAGGCCCGGGACGCCTACCAGCTCGCCCACGACGGTGCGGACCCGCAGACGGCGGAACTCGCACGAGACCGGCTGGCGGCCGTCGCATCGGCCGAAGAGGCTGCGGTGCCCAGCGACCTGTTCGACTTCGGCCGGTACGTGGCTCACCGCCAACCGGCGGCCCAGGCCCTCGAGGCGCTGACGGCCTCCCTCGCCGCAGGAGACGTACGTGCCAGGACCCACTACTACCTGGCCGAGGTGCAGCAGCGGCTCGGCGGCTTCGACGTACCCAGGACGCTGCGCCGGGCCATGGCTCTGGCCGGACCCGACGAGACCGCGCTGACCGCGCTCTGCCGGGCCTGGTTGCGGGAAAAACGCGGAGACGGAACAGAGAGCCGCAAAGCCTACGAGTCCGCGTACCGCATGGCCCGCACCAGCGGCGATACCGAAGCCGCCGCGCTTGCGGCCACCGCGCTGGCGGAGTCCCTCGCGGCGGCGGGAGACCTCGACGATGCCGTAGCCGCGTATGAACGGGCGGTGGAGACGGGGCACGCACAGCACTCCCCGGCGGCGGCTTTCGACTTCGCGCTGCTGCTCGCCCGGCACAACCGGAAACCCGAGGCCGGGCAGGTCTACCGGCAGGTCATCGCGACCGGGCATCCCGTGCAGAGTCGAATGGCGGCGATCAACCTGCGCCGGATGGGTGAGAACAGAACCAGCTGATGCCGTCCACGGACCGCGCAGCCGCACGGCCGAGCGGGTCCGGTCAGGGGATGATGCTGCTCACCACGCCGCCGTCGACGCGTAGTGCGGCGCCTGTGGTGGCGGAAGCGCCGTCGGAGGCGACGTATCGGACGAGGCTGGCGACCTCTTCGGGTCGGATTAGCCGTCCCAGCAGCGAGGTGGGGCGTTCCTCGGCGATGAAGCGGCGTTCGGCCTCGTCGAAGGGGATGCCGTCGCCGACGCGGTCGGCGATGAATACCTCCACACCAGGGGTGAGGGTGGGGCCAGGCAGGACGGTGTTGACGGTGACGCCGGTGCCGGCGACCTCCTGGGCGAAGCCGCGGGCGACGGCCAGCTGGGTGGTCTTCGTGGCGCCGTAGTGGATCATCTCCTTGGGGGTGTTGATGGCCGACTCGCTGCTGACGAAGACGACGCGGCCCCACCCGCGCTGCACCATCCGGGGAGCGTAGTGGCGGGTGAGCCGGACGCCGCTGAGGACATTGGTCTCGAAGAAGCGAACCCATTCCTCGTCCGTGATCTCGAACGCGGGTCTCGCCTCGAAGATCCCGGCGTTGTTGACGAGGACATCCACGTCCGGCACGGCGTCGGTGAGGATGCGGGCGCCTTCTGCGGTGCTGACGTCGGCGGCGACAGCGCGGATCTCGCCGTGTGCGTCGGTGGCACGGATGCGTTCGGCAGCGGCGTCGGTGCGCTGGGGGTCACGGCCGTTGACCACGACGTCGGCTCCGTCGCGGGCGAAGGCGGCGGCGATCGCTTCGCCGATGCCGGAGGTGGAGCCGGTGACGAGTACGGTGCGGCGGGGTGCTGCGTTCACGGGAGTGCCTCCTGGGCTGGTGGAAGTCGTCCGGGCTTCCCGAGCCGCACCGGTCGCGGCTTTGACTTCGGCGAACAGCTGGCGGGGCCGGCCTCGCCAGAGCAGCCCACGTCTGGTGACGCTAGAGCGCCGCAGCGGTGGACGCATCCCGGGAAGGGGCGTGGGCGGGCACCGTCTTGATCATGCTGCCGGTCGGTGGCGTACCCGGTTCAACGGCCCGTGCGGACCGGTTCGGGCGGGGCTGTCATGGCGATCTCCTGCGCTGACCGACCGGCTGGCACAGGGGTCGCGAACGGGTGCGGCTCGATGGGCTCGGCTGTCGTGGGCCGGCTACGGGCTCGGTTGATGGCGGGACAACAGTGTCAAGGTCCTGACGGACACCAGCCATCTGGTGTCCCTGCTCTGGCTGTTCATCACACGCCTTCACGACCACATCAAAGACCTGGCCCGGCAGTGCAACGCCCTGCTGGAGCAGCCGGACGCGGACCGCACGGCTCACCGGCCCCCAGCACTCGCTGGCACAGGCCAGGCAACGCCAGGAAGCCGCCGAGCGTGAACGGGCTGCTGCGGAAGTCGGCCGGGACGCGGTCCGCGCCGTTGCGGAGGCCGCCGACCGGACGTACCGCGGTCTGCAGGCCGAGATCGGTCAACTGCAAGCCCTGCGTGACCAATCGGGGCGGCGAGTGTTTCCTGCGCCTGCAGCCGATCACGGCCACTTCGACTGCGACGACATCGGCAGCGCCTTCGACAAGGCTCGAGCCGTACGCGAGAGCGCCGGCCGGCTGACCGCGGCAGCCCTGCACAGCCTGCACCGAGCCGCCGGCGAACTCCCGCCCACGGCGAGCAACCGGATGGCGTACCGCGTGGCAGCGACGTCCCACTCGGTCCTGGCCGCGCTGCGCCGCGGCGAGCCGTACCGCCGTTCGTGCTTGTCAGTCCGCCGGATGTGCTCCCTCCAGGACGGCCCGCAGCCGCCTGATCTCCTTGACCAGGCGTGGCACGTCCTGGCGCGCGCCGACGATGAACTCGATGTCTGCGTCGGTCTGGGCGTCCGCTCCGACGACCTCGTGGCCGCCGGTGGCGCGAGTCAGGTAGATCTCGTCGTCTTCCTCCGCATCGGCGCGAAGCTGGATGAAGCTTGTGCCGCCGATGCTGTGCCGGCTTTCCATCCAGCCGACCCACGGACCCGGTGTGGCGGCGCCGACGCGTCGCTCGATCGCGGAGAGCTCTTCCTCGGACAACACCTCGTCGGGCTCCATGATCGAAAGCGTCTCCCGGTGCTCACGGCGTGTCCAGACCACGACAGCACACCGTCCAAGATCTCAAGGCGGGACAGGCCTCAGGCAGCGGGCCGGTGGCGGACGAAGAGCAGCGTGGGCACGGTCACGGCTGCGACGGCGATGGCTGCGACGAGCAGAGCGGTGTGGTACGCGTCGGTGAAGGCGTGGTGCACGGCGTTGTGGACGAGACCGGCGATCTCGTCGGGCAGGGTTCCGGTGCGGGATCCGTGTTCGGCGCCGTTGACGATCCGGTCGGTGGTGTCGGCGGGCAGGCCGGCACCGGTGAGCCGGTCGGTGAGGTTGCTGGTGAACTGGCTGGTCAGGATGGTGCCCAGGATGCTGGCGCCGAGGACGTTGCCGAGCTGGCGGAACATGTTGACGGCTGAGCTCGCCATGCCGGCCTTGTGCTGGTCGACGCTGGTCAGGGCGGCAGCGGTCGAGGGTGCGACGAGCAGGCCGCTGCCGATGCCGACCGCGGCGAGTCCGGGCCAGAGGTGGCTGAAGTCGGGCTCGGGCAGGGTGGTGAGGAGCAGGAAGATGCCGCCGGACATGATCACGGCACCGAGGGCGAGGAGGAACTTGAACCCGATGCGGTGGACGAGCTTGGCGGCGAGGGGGCTGATCACGATGAACGGGACGAACATCGCCAGGATCCGGACCGAGGCGCCGAGGGCCGTCAGGTCCTGGGAGTGCTGGAGGTAGAGGACCGTCAGCAGCGCGGTGCCGGTGAACCCGAACATGGTGAGGGTGGCGACGCCCATGACGGCGCTGAACGAGCCGGAGGCGAACAGCCGCACGTCCATCATCGGGTCGTGGTGGCGGGCCTCGTAGAGGGCGAAGGCGATGACCGTGGCCGCGGCGGTGGCGTAGGAGCCGAGGATCACCGGAGAGGTGTAGCCGAGGGACTTGCCCTCGATGATGCCGAAGGTCAGGCTGCCGATGGCCAGGGTCGCGAGCGCGATGCCCACCGGGTCGAGCCGACGCTGCGGGTGACGGCTCTCCGGGACCAGGCGTGCGGCGCCGGCGACGGTGACGACCGCCAGGGCGACGTTGATCAGGAACACCGCGTGCCAGGAGTACGCCTGGAGCAGGAACCCGGAGCCGAGGGGGCCCAGCGCGAGGCCCAGGCCGGAACTGCCGGCCCAGATGGAGACCGCTTCGGTGCGCTCCTTGGGGGTCACGAACAGGTGGGTGACCACGGCCAGGCCGGCCGGCAGGACCATCGCGCCGCCGACTCCCATGACGGCCTGGGCGGCGATGAGGACTCCGGCGGAGCCGGCGGTGAACGCGGCCAGGCTTCCGGCGAGGAAGAACACGGCGCCCGCCGTGAACACCAGGCGGCGCCCGATGCGGTCGGCCAGGGTGCCTGCGGCCAGGATGAGGGTGGCCACCAGGAGGCTGTAGGCGCTGGTGATCCACACGATCTCGGTCGCGTCGGCGCCGAGGTCGGTCTGGATGGAGGACAGGGCGCCGATCGTCGAGGAGACGTTGACGAACGCCATCATCGTGCCGACGCAGATGACCGCGAGCGCCGCCCAGCGGTGGCGTGCGGGTGCGGGGTGGCCGGTGCGGGGAGCACCGGCCATGGCGCTGGGGCCGGCCGGGAGGGTGGCCGTGGGGGCGGTCTGCTGGTTGGTCACTGGGCATCCTCCGCGACCGGTGCCTGCTGACCGGGTGCGGTGGGTGCGAAGGGGGCCGTGGCGGCGAAGGCGCCGGTGGTCAGCTGCGGCAGCAGGGCGTGCATGTCGGCGGTGAGCTGATCGGCGAAGACCTCGTCGGCATCGGCTTCGAGTGCGTCGAGGATCCGCCCGGCGATGTCGGCGGGGCTGGACTTGTCGACGTCGAGGCCCGCGGTCATCGGGGTGTCGACGTAGGCGAAGTGCGCGCCGACGACCCGGGTCGACTGCCCTGCGAGCTCGGCGCGCAGGGCGTTGGTCAGGCCCCACAGCGCGGTCTTCGTCGGCGCGTAGGAGCCGGGGACGGTCAGCCAGCTCAGCAGGGAGTGGACGTTGACGACCGCTGTTCCGTCGCGGCCGGCCAGGGACGGGGCCAGCGCCCGTACGAGCGCGAGGGGGCCGAAGAGATTGGTCTCGTAGGTGCTGCGGATGTCCTCGAGATCCGAGGTCAGCAGCGAGGGGGCACCGGACGCGCCGGCGTTGTTGATCAGCACGTCGACGTCGGTTGCCAGGGCCGAGGCCGCCGCGATGTCTCCGGCGTCGGTCACGTCCAGCAGCAGCGGCACGACCCGGCCGTCCTGCCAGGACACCTCGCGGCGTGCGCCGGCGTACACCTTCGCCGCCCCGCGCTGCAGCAGCTGCTGTACCAGCTCGGTCCCGATGCCGCCGCCGGCGCCGGTCACCAGCACCACCTTGCCGTCGATCCGCATGACGCTCACTCTCCCAGATCTAGCTTTAATCAACTGAAGTCAGAGTGACCGTACCATGGTGACTTCAGTACAGTGAAGTCAAGGTCGGAGGAGGGAGAGGTCATGCATCTGCTGGAACCGCTGTCGGACCGAGAGGGCTGGCCCATGACGGGCCGGTGCCCCGTCGAGAAGACGATGAAGATCATCGGCTCGCGCAATGCGATGCTCACCATGCGCGAGGCGTTCTACGGGACCCGCCGGTACGACGACTTCGCCGCCCGGGTCGGGATGTCCGCGGCGACCACCGCGTCGAACCTCAGGACACTCACCGAGGCCGGACTCCTGGAGCGCCGCCCCTACCGCGACGAGGGCTCCCGTACCCGTGACGAATACGTGCTGACCCAGGCCGGCACCGACCTGATGCCGGTCGTCCTCGCTCTCCATGCCTGGGGCATCCGCTACGCGAGCGATCCGCCGCCCATCGAGCTCACCCACGTCGACTGCGGAGAGCCCGTCGAGATCCACGTCACCTGCCGCGCCGGCCACCAGCTCTCGGCCGACGACATCGCCGCACGCATCGCCAAGCCTTCCGGCGCATAGTCCGGCAGGCTCTGAGTGCTCCCATCCGCGTGAGACGGCAGCCGAAGTCCAGCCGTGACCCCGGCTGGGCCGGCCTCGACGTCCGGGGAGGCGACCGCCGTCACCGGAGCCGGCCGGGCAGGCATGCCGCGGACCGGCGCAGGCCGGCACCGCCGGTCCGCTCGGGGGCGTGGATCACGTGCGGCGATGTCCGGCCATGCCCGTGCCGCTTCAGCCGGTGCCGGTCACGAGCCCGACCCGGTAGGCGAGGACGACCGCCTGGACCCGGTCGCGCAGGCCGAGTTTCGTCAGGATGCGCGACACATACGTCTTGACCGTCTCGGGGGTGATGAACAACCGCGCGGCGATCTCCGCGTTCGACAGGCCCTCGGCGATCGACTCGAGCACCTCCAGTTCGCGCGGAGTCAGGGCGCGTACGACGTCGTCCCTGGCCGGCCGGGCGGTGTCGGCGGGACGCAGGTGTTCGGCGAAGTGGCCGATGAGGTGACGGGTGACGGCGGGCGCCAGCAGGGCCTCGCCCGCGGCGACCGTCCTGATGCCGCTCACCAGAGTGGCCGGAGGCGCGTCCTTGAGGAGGAAACCGCTGGCTCCGGCGCGCAGCGCGTCGTAGACATAGGCGTCGACGTTGAACGTGGTGACGACCAGTACCCTCGGCGCGGACTCGGCACCGGGACCGGCCAGTTGCCGGGTCGCCTCGATGCCGTCGAGCAGCGGCATCCGGATGTCCATCACGACCACGTCGGGGCGTAACCGCCGTGCGGCCTCCACTGCTTCGCGGCCGTTCTCGGCCTCCCCGACGACGTCCATGTCGGGCTGCGCGGAGAAGATGGTGACGTAGCCGGTCCGCACCAGTGCCTGGTCGTCGCAGACGAGTACACGGATCGGCGGCGGTGCATCGTTCGCGGGGGGCACAGGGGTCACTCCTGAACGGACTTGGACGGAATCGTGGCGCGGATCTCGAACCCGCCCTCGGGCCGGGGTCCGGCCTCCAGTTCACCATTGACCATGCGCACCCGTGCACGCAGCCCGGCCAGCCCCCGTCCGCCCGCCGGGCCCGGCTTCCGCGTGACCGGTGCGGCCGTCGGCGAGTCGTCGGGGGCGTCGGTGCTCACCCCTATCTCGATGCGTTCCTCGCCGTGTTGGACCACTACCGTCGTCGGCTGCCCGGTCGCGTGCTTCATCGCGTTGGTGAGCGCCTCCTGCACCACGCGGTACGCGGCCAGTTCCACGTCCGCAGGCTGCGGTCGCCGCTCACCCTGTTCCCTGAACTCGACCGGCTGGCCTGCGCTGCGGGCCTGTTCCACCAGGTCACCCAGGCGTCCCAGGGTGGGGGCACGGTCCGTATGCGCGGGGTCGGCGCCCGGGGAATCGCCGGTCGCCTCCAGTACGCCGAGCAGATGTCGCAGCTCCGTCAGCGCCCGGCGGCCGGTGTCGCTGACGGCCGACAGCCCCTCGCGGGCCCGCTCGGGCGCGGACGTGAGCAGGAACTGCGCGGCGTCCGCCTGGACCACCATCGCCGTCACATGGTGGGTGACCACATCGTGCAACTCACGGGCGATCCTGGCCCGTTCGGTGGCCGTGGCCACCTCGGCGGCCAGCCGCCGCCGCTGTGCCTCTTCGATTCGCCTCGTGCGCACGGTGCCGCCCACCAGCCAGATCACGGTCAGAGTCAGATAGAACGCGAGATAGTCGGGGGCGCCCAGCGGGGAGCCGAGACGGTTCAGGACGACGGCCAGTGCGGCGTAGGCGGCGCTCGCCACGGCAGCCGAACCAAGGCGCAGGCGGACCCGGTGGGCCCCGGCCGAGTACACGGCGAGATACAGCCCCAGGCTGCCGAACGTCGTTGCGAAGCCCAGCGCCTGGTACACGGCGAACGCGCAGCCGACGACGCCCAGCGTGCCCGCCGGCCACCGGCGGCGTGCCGCCAGCGGCAGGGTCTGGGCCAGGATCAGCCCGAAGCTCAGTGCGCCGGCCGGCCGCTCGGGCAGATCGCCGATCTGCGCCCCGATCTTCGACAGGGTCGGTACGAACGCCAGCACGGCGAGCAGCAGGGCGCACAGGCCGTCCTTGTGGGAGTCGGCCTGCTTCTGCCACCAGCCGAGCGGCGCCCGGAGCTCGGGACGGCTCCAGGGCGCCTGACGGGACATCACTTCTCGTTACCTCCGGTCGGCGGCTGTCAGTGCCGGGCGCTGCGCCGGGGCAGCAGACCGCCGCCGCGGCGAGCGCGGACGGCCATCTGGACGGTGATCAGCACACTGATGAGGATCGGCACGATCGACGTCTCCAGACCGAAGGTACCGCCGGTGAGCAGAGCCGGGCCGTGGGTGTCGACGGTGAACAGGCCTTCGGGGGTGTGTCCGGACACCGGGATGCCGAGCAGTTGCTCGACGGTGTTCCAGACGAAGTGCAGCCCCACGACGAACCAGATGTTACGGCGCCACAGGAAGGACGCTCCGAGCATGGCGCCCGCCTCCACGGCGATGGCCAGGGCGCTCCAGGCGGAGGCTCCCGGGGCGCTCAGGTGGGCGATGCCGAAGAACAGCCCGGTGATCACGACGGCGGCCCGGCTGCCCCACATCTCTTCCAGAGCCTGCAGGGCGAAGCCGCGGAACATCAGCTCCTCGGTGACCGCGGCGCCGAGCTGCGCCACGACCGCAGACCACACCACCGACAGGAAGCCGTTGCCCGCCCAGGAGAACGAGTAGCCCCCGAACGCGCTGATCAGGAGCGTGGAAACGAGGATGAAGCCCAGGCCGATCGCACCGCCGAGCAGCGCCTGGCGGCCGGCTCCCCGCCGGGCGATCTCCGGCGTGGGGCGGCGTGCGACGAAGCGCATGACCGCCCAGTACACGGCCACCGCGGCGGCCGCGCCCAGTACCGGCACCGGACCGGGGCCCGTCGCGGTCAGGCCCGAGACGAGGCCGACGCCGACCATGCCCGTCAGCATCCAGCCGAGCGGAGAGCGGACGAACCGGCCGATACGGCCGCCTCGGCCTCCTCGGCCCTTGTCCCGGCCGGGACTTGTGTCGTGCTGTGCGCCGGCAGTCGTGTCCATGGTGGCCTCCCCTGTGGTGGTGGTCGCACCGGTGGCGACCTGAGGACCACGCTAGGAATCCGCGGAGGTCCGCGAATCACCCGCGCATGGACAACTCCGGTAGCTCTCACGGGGGATGTGCCGCACCCGCCGGTCCGTTCAGCGCTCGGCCTCAAGTCCGCTCCGGCGCATGCCGGTAAGTCGGCCTGTCGGCCCGTCAGACGGCGGACGACGACCCGCTCGATGCCCACCGAACATGTCAACGCCTCGCCGCGGGGGCGGCGTTCCTGCCGTCGCTGCGATCGCCGCAGGTGGAGCCGCGTTCCCGCTGCGGCGTATCAAAGGTGACGATCAAGCTCTCTTCCCCTATGCTGCGGCTTGCACATACGGGGGGCGGCTGGCCGTGAGGACACTGGCACCGTGACATGTGCGCATCAGTCACGTCATCTCAGCTTGTGCTTCAGCATGCCGCCAGGCGTCCGCGCCTGTGCATGACTGCTGCCAGAAGTTGCCCGCAAGGGGTTCGGATCGGCGCGTCCCCCCGGTCCCACGGTCATCGGAAGGCAGAGAAAGTCATGGCAGAACGGCAGTACCTCGGTCAGGGCACCAACACGTCCTGGGAGAAGTTCTGGTACGTCCTGGGTTGCATCTACTTCGGTGCCGCCTACTTCCAGAAGGTCCCGGTGAAGAAGGCGCTGAGCGAGTACGGGCTGGTCGAGATGACCGGGGCCGAGAAGTTCTGGTACGTCGTGCAGTGCATATTCTTCGGCGCCGGCTACTTCGCGAAGGTCACCATCAAGCGAGCACTGTCCGAGGTGCGGAACGCCGGCGGGATCCCCACCGTCTGACACCGCCCGGACGAACATGTGCCCGTGGGCCCGGACCGCTCCTCTCGGTCCGGGCCCACGGGCCGTCACCCGTGACGTGTACGTCGAGGAACCTTCCGTACTTGCCGAGGACGCGCGCGCCTCGCCCCGCCCCGGCGAGCACGACTACGAAGGCCCCGTCCGATCGGCGAGCTCACCGAAGTCGAGGTCGTCGCCCCATGCGTCCAGCACCGCACCGTGTCCGGCCTCTCGGACAGCCCTCTCGACCAGGGCGAACACGTGCCGCTGCAGGGATACCTCGCCCGTTGCCGAGATGCGGTCCACGGCACCGAGCAGCGCGTCGGTGTCCCAACCCGGCAGCGGGTACCGGGCGAGTTCCCACTCCAGGTACTTGTTGTAGGGGCGGGGGCGACGGTGGAGAGCGAACAGCAACTCGAGCAGGAACCGCATACTGTCGGCCGCGTCGAGACGGGCGGCCAGAGCCCGGCCGTCCCGGTGGTTCTTCACGGAGCGGTAGAGGGAGTTGACGTAGGCGTCGAGCCGTCCGGCCGAGGCACGGAACGCCTCGTCGGCGTCCAGACGGCCCAGGTCGGCAACGATGCGGGCGATGCCTCCGTCGAGCCGGTCGAGCACGACCCGCGCACGGGCGAGGGCATAGCGTTCCCAGTCAGGCAGCCCCGCCCCGCAGAACTCGCTGAGAGTGACGACCACGAGGTCGAGCTCGGCGCTGCGGTGGCCCGCGAACCGGGTCAGGCCGCTCCCGGCGCCGTCGGCGAGGACCACGTACAGGTCGTGGTCGGAATGCGGGGTGATCATGCCGTCGTGGGCCCGGGAACCGTTGAGGACGAGACCGACGACGGCTGAGTCGGCGGCAGCGAGCTCGACGAACGCGTCGTAGGTGAGGGGCTGCTGAGCAGTCATGGTGCGGATCTCCGGTGAGGTGATGACGGGTATGCCTGCCGGGGCGGCCTCGTGACGAGGCGCCCTGCACCGTCCGCGGCTGCGCACGGCCGCCGCCCGGGAGATCAACGCACGTCCGGACTCTATCGCCCGGCCGGGCCGGGGGCCGCGCTCTCGATGCGAGCGAACTGGTGGCGAACGGGACTTGGGCGGCTGATGCAGACAACTAAGTCAAGCCTTACTTTCATGGCAATTGATCTGCATAGTGGAGGGCCGAGTCGAGAGGAGCACGGCTTTGCCGCAGTTCAACCAGCGTGCCGTGGGACAGGTCGAGGTGGAGCAGGCCCATGTGTCCGCGATGTACGGGCTGCTCGACGAACGGGTGGCGGATGTCCGGGCCCAGCTGGACGACGTACTGAAGTCGTCGGCCGACAGCGCGGGAGAGGTGTACGCGCGTGATGTGGCCGCACAGCGTCTGGCGCAGCAGGTGCGCCGGCTCACGGGGGCGGAGGAGGGGCTGGTCTTCGGCCGGATCGACGGCGCGGACGGCACGGTCCTGCACATCGGACGGCTCGGTCTGCACCTGGACGACCGGGACCTGCCGCTGCTCCTCGACTGGCGGGCGGAAGCGGCACGGCCCTTCTACGCGGCGACAGCCGTCCACCCGATGGGGTTGCGGCGACGTCGCCACCTGCGGGTGGAAGAACGGGCCGTGTGCGCGGTGAGCGACGAGCTGCTGGACGGATCCGTGCCCGCGGCCGGCGACATCGTCGGCGACGGTCCGTTGACGGAGGCGCTGGAGGCGCGGCGTACGGGGCGGATGCGGGCGGCGGTGGCGACGCTGCAGGCGGAGCAGGACGAGATCGTCCGTTCCCCGCATCGGGGGGTGACGGTGGTGCAGGGCGGCCCGGGCACGGGCAAGACGGTGGTCGCGCTGCACCGGGCGGCGTACGTGCTGTATGCCTTCCCGCGCGCCGCCGAGCGCGGTGTCCTGGTGCTCGGGCCGAACGCGCGGTTTCTCGACTACGTCTCGCGCGTGCTTCCCTCGCTCGGGGAGAACGACGTGTCCCTGGCGACGTGCGGGGAGCTGGCCGAGGTGGTGACCGCCGCTGTCGAGCCGTCCGATGTCGCACGGCACAAGGGCGGCTCCGCCATGGCCGAGGCGCTGGAGGGCCTGGTACGTTCCCGGCAGGCGCCTGCGGATGCCCGGTTCGCGGTACGTGTGGGCCAGGAGTGGGTCATTCTGACGAGCGCGGAGGTCGCGGTGGCCCGAGAGGCCGCGGTGGCGAGCGCCCTGGCGCACAACCGGGCGCGTCAGGTGTTCAAGGAGCACCTGATCGGCATGGTCACGAGCACCCTGGAGCGTGGCACCGCCGAGGCCCTCGCGCATATCGACGCCGAGATCGCTGCCATCACCGGCCTCGACCTCGATACCGCGGCCGCGGCCGACCTGCGGGCACTCGGCTTCGACGGTGCGGCAGCCGCCGATCCGGCCGAGATGTTCGATGCGCAGGCTCTGCGCGCGAACCTCATGGACGACGCCCACGCCGAGGGAGCGGTGGAGTCCCTCTGGCCTCGGCTGACGCCCGAGACGGTCGTATCGGCCCTGCTGGGGGACGCCCGCACCCTGGCCACGTATCTGCCCTCCCTCGCCGATGACGAACGCGGCAGGCTGCTGCGCTCTGCCGGTGCCCCGTGGACGGATGCCGATGTGGCGCTGCTGGACGAGGCGGCAAGCCTGGTGGACGGGCCGCCGGAGCGAACGTTCGGGCACGTCGTCGTCGACGAGGCACAGGAGCTGACCGCCATGCAGTGGCGGATGGTGCTGCGTCGGTGCCCGGCCAGGTCGATGACGCTGGTGGGCGACTTCGCCCAGGCGGGTCCCGCGACGGCGGCGAGCGACTGGTCCCAGGCACTGGGCCCGCATCTCGGCTCCCGGTTCACCCTGCACACCCTGACCGTCAGCTACCGCACCACCCAGGAGATCCTGGCCACTACACGCGACCTGCTCGCGCGGATCGCTCCTGGCCAGACGCCGAGCCGCTCCATCCGCCACGGCGAGCCTCCCCGCCGTCTCACCGCGCGTCCGCACACACTCGCCGCCACCGTGGCGAGTGAGCTCCAGGCCCAGGCCGCAGCGCATCCGGGCGACCTGCTTGCCGTGATCTGCGCGGATGCCCGGCTCGATGACATGGCGTCGACCGGCATCACACGGTGGGCGCGACTCGTGCCCGCATCCGAGGCCCGCGGCCTGGAGTTCGACGGGTGCGTCGTGGTCGGACCGCAGGAGATCACCGAGGCTCGGCCCAGCGGCGAACGCGACCTGTACGTCGCTCTCACCCGTGCCACCAAGAGGCTGTGCCTGATCACCTTCGATTCCACGTGACCACGGGCCTCCACGAACTCAAGTGCTGATAGCTTCGCGGCCATGATCGTGTATCCGCTGTGGCATGTCGGCCACCAGAACGAAGCCGGCGTCGACGGCTCGACCGTGCACGTCGATGAGAGCGGCGTGTTCTGCGACGAGTCGGACGGCGACGACGTAAAGCTGCTCGGTATCTACTCGACCCTTGAACGGGTCGAAGAGCGTGTGCGTCAGGCTCGACTGCTGCCGGGCTTTCGCGATGAACCGGAGTGCTTCTACTACGACCCCTACGAGCTCGACGAGGACACATGGACCGAGGGCTACGTCCGAGTTCCACCGGGTGAGTAGGCCCGTGCGCGGAATCTAGGGGGCTGCCGTTCCGTGGTCACATGAGCCCCAGGGCGTCAGGGCCGCCGCGGCGGCCCTGACGGTGAGCGGCTTCAGTGAGTGAACAGCTCGGGGTTCTCGCGGACGAAATCGGCCACTCCTGCGGCGGGCCGCCCGGTGACCTCCGCCATGCCGTCCGCCTGGCGGTCGTAGCGGCCGGCCGCGTGCAGGCGAGCCATGGTGGAGATGTGCTGGAAGACATGGTCCGGCAGTCCCAGCGCCCCGAGATCGTTGTCGAGCCATTCCTGCAGCGGGACGTCGGTGCAGCCGACCGTGCGGTGCAAAGCGTCGGAGATCTCCGCGGCAAAGGCGGCGGCGTCCTGTGATCGAGGACCGGTCAGCTCATAGACCTGGCCGATGTGCCGGGCCGGGTCGGCCAGAATCTCCTCGACGACCGCGGCGACGTCACCGGCCGCGATCGGGGAGGTTTTCGCCTCGCCGAAGGGCCACCTGATGGCGCCATCCTTGGCGATCGAGGAAAACACGGTCCGGAAGAGCGGGTTCTCCATGAAGACGGTGGGCCTGACCTCGACCACGGGCAGGCCTGACCAGTCGAGGACCTGCTCGACCAGCCACTGCTGACGATGCTGATGCGACTCGGAGCCGCTGGTGGCGTCCATCTCGGAGATGGTCAGCTGCGACATGTTCACGAACGCCTCCAGTTCTCCGTAGGCGCGCGCGACCGTCGCTGTGGTCACGGCGGCCAGCAGATACTGTGCCGAGACGGCCATGCCGAAATACATCCGCCCGCAGCCGTCGAGGGCGTCGGCGACATCACGGGCCTGCGTCAGATCTCCGACCACGACCTCGGCGCCGGTGGCGCGCAGCGCCTGGGCACGGTCGTCGTCCCGGTGGACCAGAGCACGGACCTGGAGTCCCCGGCGCCGCAGGCCCTGGACCACGGTCCTGCCGACGGCCCCGACGCTGCCCGCGGCACCGGTCACGAGAATGGGCCGCACGCCTGCCTCCGGGCTGTTGTCAATGAGGGCAGCCTGCGACCCGCACCACCGGGGCGCAACCGGGGCCCAGTCCCCTGACCACGCCAGGGAATGCTGCTGCGGCGACCGGATCCCCGCGGACGGAGATCCGGGTGAGTCCGTCCGCGGCGACCGACGACCAGCTGCTGCGGGCGAAGAGCCTGGCCTGCGTCCCGAAGACAGCAGAATGGGAACCCTCGATGCCCAGATGGACCAGCCCGGGGGCCGGTCGGTCCCGATCCGGGACCAGTGGCCCCTGCACGCGGAAGCGCGCCTGGACGACTCTGGAATCGGATCCCTTGTCTTTGGGAGGTGGAGATCGTGCTCCGTACCGTCATCGTGGGTCTCGACGGCTCGCCGGAGAGCCGTGCCGCCACGGAGTGGGCGGCCCGCGAGGCGAAGCTGCGCAGCCTGCCGATGAAGATCGTCCATGTGTGGGAGCCGGTACCGGAGCCGATGGCTCAGGCCCCTCTCCTGGGAGGCGAGACCCAGCAGCACTGGACGGAGCGGATTCCCCGGGAAGCCGCCCAGGGCGTCCGGCTGCGTCACCCCGGCGTCGAGGTGCACACGGAGCAGGTCTCGGGTCAGCCCGGCGCCGCACTGGCCGAGGTGGCCGGGAACGCCGAGCTCCTCGTCCTGGGTTCCCGGGGCTTGGGCGGGATCGGCGGATTCATGGTCGGGTCGGTCGGCCTCTCCGTCGTCGCGCGCGCGGACTGCCCCGTCGTGCTGGTCCGCGCTCTGGAGGCGGCCGCCGACGAGCACGAGATGGATCCGGCGGGCATCCCGTCCGCGGCGAGCCCCTTCCGGCCCGTGGTGCTCGGCCTCGACGTCGAGCACCCCGACGAGACGCTCATCGGCTTCGCCTTCGACGCCGCCAGGCTCCGCGACACCTCCCTGCGGGTCGTGCACAGCTGGAACCCGCCTGCCTACTATGCGTACGGCCCGAGCGCCGATCCTGCCTTGCACGAGGCACTGGCCCACACCGACGCCGAGGCCCTGGCCGAGGTGCTGCGACCCTGGCGGACGAAGTATCCGGACGTCGAGGTCGTCGAGGAGTCCCGGTACGGCAGTGCGGTCGTCCACCTTCTGGACGCAGCGAGCGAGGCCTCCCTCGTCGTCGTGGGCCGACGCCACCGCCGCAGTCCGTTCGGCGCCCACATCGGACACGTCACGCACGCGGCCATGCACCACTGCACCGTCCCCGTCGCAGTCGTACCCCACGGCTGACCCCTCGTCGCCACCCGCGTGAGGAGAGGACAGCCATGAAGGCCCGGGCGCAGGCGCCGGCACCGTGCCACGCCGACCCGCACGCGGCCCACGGCGGCCGGCCGGTGCAGCCGACCCCGCGGTTGGTCCCCGGGCCCGGCATCCCGTACGACCTCGACGGGGTGTTCCGGCTGCACGCCACCGGGCGCACCCCGGCCGCCCGCGAGGCTCACCCCCGTCGGTGGTCGGAGCCCGGTGCAACCGCGGACACCTCGGACTCCAGCTGGGCCGCGTCGCCCACACGGTGCTCAACCGCTCCGCCTGCGCCGTCGCCGTCGTACCCGTGCGGGCGTGAGCGAGGTGGCCGGCCGTCAGAGACCCGCCTCCTGGCCGGAGCGCAGGTCCGCAGATCCGTCGTGCGCAGCACGTCGGTTCAGGAACCGTGCGCTCGTGAGCAGCCGTTCGCCGACGAGTCAGGCGATGTCGCCGTCGGCGAGGGCGGCGGTCGTCACGGCCGGGAGGGCCGGTTCTCGCCGTCGGGACGCGCCTGGGGCGGGCCAGGCGGTGCAGTCGCGCTGCGAGAGCGGAGTGGTCCGTTGAACACCGAGGTGGATCCGGCAAGGCGCCCCCGGATCCGTCTCCATCCCATCGAGGCATCCGGTCAGGGGGGAAGGGGACGTCCGGCCCTGTTCTCGGGCCGGACGGATGGCGAGGGAAAACCTCAGAAGAAGCTGAGAGGTTCCTGTGCCAGGCTGACGCGCCCGATCGACACAGGGAACCCCAACCTGCTGGAGGATTTCGCAGATGAGCCTGTTCAACGGCCTGCCCGCTCACATACTGCTCGTGCATTTCGTCGTGGTCCTCGTTCCCCTGACCGC